>CAMFPD010000035.1 GCA_945971355.1 uncultured Lachnobacterium sp. | reverse complement strand
TATGAAAATGTAAATTTATGGTGCTAGGCTTCCACCATTATGCCAGAAGCCTCTTAATTTCTTATAAATAATTCTCGTAACCAATTATGATTTTCAAAATGATTTTATTTCCTGTGTATCATTGCAAAAAATATTTCTGTACTTTTCTATTAAATACAAAGCAGTTTGCTTTCCTCTGCCTTCGGGCTGTTCGCCTATCAATTTTCTCACAAGCTGATAATCGACCTTCAAACTATTTTTTATACAACTAAACTGCGCATCGAAACTTCCAGAAAATGGTTTGGCTGTACAAGTATCCAAACACTCATCGAGTGTGCACCACGGTTCAAATTTACTGTAATTGCTGAAGAAAGCATCACCATTGTCAAATACTGGAGCCACTCTATATCCTCGTTCTCCTTCAATAACAGCAAAATTATTTAAATGTCTGTCACCATTGCGAGTAATGTAATCAAGTGACAAGCACACATCTACATAATCACTCACATCAATTCCTGTGAACTCAGCTACAGTCGACTTTACAAACTGTATCCTCTCTGAAATACCGGACAAACCCATAATTTTCTCTGTGAGCGATTCCCCTGTGTTAAAGTAGTATAGATCTTCAAATGTCATTAATCGCTCTCCGTCCTTTAAAAATGATTCGGAGTAGCAGCCATTTCGACCATTAATAATACATCGATGATATCTCACGTAATCATTACAATTAGAAGCTTCTAAAATGCAACACGCCAAAACCTCTGCTATTGATTCATACCCGTTTGTGTCAACCTTGAACCATTTATTGTTGTATTTGTATTTCATTTGACTACCTGTGCTACCACTAGATGTAGCAACAAGAAAGGATTTATCTAAATTAAATTCTTCCATTCAAATCAACATCCTTCCATTCGAGACATTCTCCAGGGAATTTAATCCAAATCTGATCATCATATGTGAAACCATGTGACTTTTTCACTATCTCATAAGGATTGTAAGAATCCAACCCCATAAGCTCCAGTAGTTGTTTCGTATCAGGTCTTGTTCTATCAAAACACCTCATCTCAAGAAACTTAAACATTTGTGCTTTATTTGGAACAAACCCGAAAACCTGATACTTCTTATCTTCTGTTAAACGCTCCGTCAAAATATAATCAGATTCGAGGTCCATCACAACATGCATAATCGGAATATCCCGATTCATAATTGTAAACTCGTATCGATTCATATGTGTCCCCTTTCATTCACAATACTTAAAATATTACACTTCCCTCATTTTCTGCAACTCATTTGTTAAAAATACATTATTCATACCAGCTAAATTTAGCTACTTTGTATTGTAGCAAAAAGCTAATTCTCAGAGAAACTATTCAATTCCTGCGGACTATCGATGTAATACTTCTCGACAACATCTCGAAATTTACAAAACGCATCGTAATACTCGCCAATAATTTGGTCAAATGACCTTTCAGCCAAACTTCCATCGTAATCATGTGCAAGCTGATTTCTCGTTTTGAGCATTTGTATCCAAACATCATCATTTATCAGTCCATTTGCAAATGCTGCTTCCAAATTTCCTCTTGGTGAACCAAGTGCGTAATCTAAAACCCCCAGCCTCTTAACCAGAATATCTTTCATAACCTTCCATGACAAATCAAATGTAAGATTATAATTCCGAACTGTTCCCTCTAAAACAAAATCAGCATTTGGATTTGCTGTGGTGCTTTTCTTTAAATTATTCAGACTCCTACAGAAACTGTTATAACGATTAATAAATCTGTTTTCCATACTTTTCTATATCCTCCAGCAAATACTCATTATGTATTGCATCATAATCAAAAATATCTATTTTCCTTAATGTTTCAACACTTTCTAAATGTGTCTCTAGTGTATCCAGATCTTTGCACCCGTAAACAACAAAATCAATATCACTTGTTGGAGTTGCAGTACCCGTGGCAAAAGAGCCTATCAAAACTAATTTTTCTACACCACACTGCTTACAAACATTTGCTACATTTGTAATCACATCATCTATTGACATTATCAATTTATTATACCCTCCTGTAATATTGGTGAACTACCCATTGTCTAAAGCCAATGGGCTTCCTGCTTCATCGACCTCGTATACAACAGAACATTAGTAGTTCTGTTGTCATGACCTACTATCTCCACATGCAGTGCCCCAAATAACTCTGTCTGTTTTCAGCATAAGGATTAATGCTTTTGTACCACCAAAGATTCTTGTAAGAGGAATAATTCCTAATACTGGGCACTCAACTGCATAATTGGACAATGACTCCGAATGGTCAATATCTTTTATTATATCCTTCACTAAAAGGTCCTGTAACCACTCTTTTGGGTATCTATTGTTAAAATAAACATCTACATCTCTGTTAAAATTATTCGGCTCATGAAATGTCACGTAAAACATATTTACCTCCAGTCAAAAATCATTGTAGCAGAATTTTCTTATCTCTGTGTTGGCATCTGTAGCTGGCTACTACATATGTAAATGGTTAGACAGAGTTCATACATGTTTTAATTTCTTATATAGCGCTATATTTTCATAAAAGGTTTTCAAATTCAAGCTAATCAAGCCAAATTTCTTCTTAATCCCTTTGGATAATGATTTTTCATCTGTCCGTTTGCGATTTTTCCCCATCCTGCTGAAAATCCATCGATACCAAACAGACACCAGCCCTTGAGCTTTGGATCTATTTCATCTCCATCAAAAATTATGGACTGACCATTGAAATATCCAAGGGTTCTCATATCTTCACAAGGAAGCTCCACATACTTTTTCACATCTGATTTTTCAAGTGTAAGTGCAAGGGCAAAGGATGGCTCAAATCGATTCTTCTTGAACTCTCCTATGTGAAGACCTGCTCTAAGAACATGTATTCCTCTCAAATTGATATCTACATCTGGCAAACGATACAGCTGCTCTCCAAAAAGCTCCAGTCTGCCAGTCTTAATCCACTGTGCCATATCCTCAGAAACTACATCCGATAAAAACTCATCCAACGCCTTCTCCATATCCATAGAAAGACTTCCCTTTGAAGCCTTTACCTTGGAACTTTTATCTTTTCCTGATTTTTTATCTTTCTCTGACTTTTGATTCTTTTCAGATTTCTTGACTGAATCATTATTTGATGCACAGATACAGCTTGCATCTGCCTTATCAAAATTCAACACACCTTCTCTATGTAGTTTTGCCACAAAATGGCCCTCTCCATGTACCTTATGTGGCATGATCCGCTTCTGTTCAACCAATGTATAATCCTGATGCTCACTTAGGAATTTTTCTATTAAATCTTCGTTTTCTTCCTGTGAAAATGTACAGGTAGAATAAACCATATCACCACCTGGCATAAGCATCGCAGAAGCATTGCATATTATCTCATACTGTCTCTTCGCACAAACAAGTACCTGCTCTGGACTCCACTCATTCATTGCCTCTGGATTTTTCCTGAACATTCCTTCACCAGAGCAAGGTGCATCAACGAGCACAGCATGAAAAAATCCCGGGAAATGCTCTGCCAGACTTCCACTGTCCTCATTTGTTACAACTGCATTTCTAACTCCCATCCTCTCTATATTAGAAGATAATATCCTACATCTTGAATTATTTATCTCATTTGAAACTAACAATCCTTTCTGCCCCAGGTATGATGCCAACTGTGTGGATTTTCCTCCTGGAGCAGCACATAAGTCCAGAACTCGCATTCCAGGCCTTGGTTCAAGTAAGCTTGCAGCAGACATAGCACTTGGCTCCTGAATATAGTACAGACCTATCTCATGATATGGATGTTTTCCCGGTCTCGCTGTTTCCTCATCATAATAATAACCGTTTACAGCCCAATCTACTGGTGTTACTTCCCTGATACCAAGTCTGTTTAATACAGCTTCGTATTTACTGCTGTCCAGCCCTTTTTTTAACACATTAAATCTGAGAGCCTGGTATTTGTTATTTTCGTAACAATATAAAAAATCTTCCCACTCGTCCCCCAGAAACTTTTTCATTTTCTCTTTAAATTCTACAGGTAAATTCATTTAATTAATCTCACCAATCTGTTTTATCTCTACGTTATTGTAATAATAGCAGATTATGTCATTACATAAGCTACCGTTTTGTGCCATATTATTAGCACCATACTGGCTCATACCTATCTGATGGCCAAATCCGCTTCCCTCAATAGTATAACGGCTTGCGTCACAACTTACAATATGAAAACAAGCACTAGGAATCATTGACAAATTTTCTCTCACACTTCCATCGTTAAGTGTGGTGCTTTTCAGTGCCTGTCCCAGAAATTTTCGAATTAAATTTTCATTTTTCAGTTCTGTTTTGCCATTTTCATATTCTGCTGTCAGCTTAAGCACAAAACCATTTTCGCTTGTTTCATCTATAGATATGCTTTTTAGTTTTCCTAATTCTGCGTCAGAAATAGCATCTAAATCCAACTCTGCACTCCACCTGTAAAAAGGAGAGTTTGTGTCAGATGATGCCACCTTATGAATATATCCAGGTGTCTCAGACTCCCATACTTCAAAATCCTCCGTCATATCCCCGCAGGTTGAAAAATAATAGCACACTGCAAGTCTGTTATCATATGTCACAACCTGTCCCTGAGTCGCATCACAGGCTGCATCAGTCTGTTCGAATCTGCCGGATGCGTTGTATACCTGATATGCGGTTGTATTGTCAAGATTTGCGCCAAACTCTGCATACTCCATATTTTTCATCTGAGAATATGCATAGGTTCTGGCACATATTGCCTGAGCTTTCAAAGCTTCCGGAGCAAAGGATAACATCATCTCTGACGGAAGCACATACTTGACATAATTTTCTACAGCCAGCACATTAATAAGAGCATATCCATCGCCTGTGTTCCTCACAATAAGACTCCCTTCAAAACCATGTTCACTGTAGTCCGTTCCATTGATACTATAGCAAAAAGTACCACCCTCTGGTGTAATTATCCTTGTATCTCCATTTTCTATTCCAAGTGTAGACACATCTATAACAGTTCCACCTGCTACACCTGTTGTTTCATTTGTATTTTGATTAAAAATTGTACAATTGTTATCTGACTTTACATACACATTATCATATAAATAAGCTTCTCCAGTTTTCAGCAAAACTCTAATATTTGAATTATCAGTTTTTTGTGTCAATATAGCAGCACATACTTTATCTCCCTCGAGAACATATCTTAATTTTGTGCCACCCAACACAAGCTCATCCCAACTTATTTCTGAAATAGTACCATCTATAGTTGAATAAACAGGTACGACTTCGAAAGTATCCACATAACCATATCCTTCGATTTCTATTTGATTAGATGCCCTATTGTAGGACAATAAATTTCCTTCAACAAAGTCGCCTTTATACCTGATTTTTACAATTTTACCTTCTACCACATCTATATCGCTGATTCCTTCCAGATTTTCTTTCACAAAACCAGCCACTTCATAATCATTATTGTTCCATATAAATCTGATTTTTCCCTCATCTGAATTAGTAATATAAGCATTCTCGTATACTGTATTTTCCACCATGTGAGTATCTGCTTTTGCAGAAGTTTTGACACCATTTGTTGCCACGATTATAAATGTTACCGTGACGCACACAACTATTATTGCCAAAATCATAAGTGTAACCTTTTTCATCATTCTCCTTTCTTCTGAAAAAAAGAAGC
This sequence comes from uncultured Lachnobacterium sp., assembly GCA_945971355.1. GTDB lineage: Bacteria > Bacillota > Clostridia > Lachnospirales > Lachnospiraceae > Roseburia. Next base: position 9,023 of record CAMFPD010000035.1, on the reverse strand, counting down.
TGCCATACCAGCAGCTTCTTTTATCATTAGTACATTAATTAATGTTCTTTTGTATGTTCACCCGAGGTGCCGTTTCCTGTAATTTAGACTCCTAGCCAATGCTAGGTGGGTAACCGCAGCCTACCTTCTGCCTTCCGCTGATACGAGGCGGCCTGACATCCAGCAGTTCATATAGGAATCCCGTTTAAAGTAAATGTAGGTTCTAAATACACAGGATTGTCGTACATCCCAGGTTGTTCTCTTTTGTTAATGTTATTATACTTTATTATGCTCAAAGTATCAATTGGAAATTCATGTTATTTTAAATATTTTTCTCTTGCTCTTGTAAATCTATTTGCAAAAATTATAAGTGTGATTACAAAGATAATCATCTCAATCCAATTGTAGTATTTTATCTCATATACTAATCCCGACACCAATCCAAGAATTCCAAGTATTATAGTTATCACACCAAATATCAAACAAACTGGTGACACAAAATTAATAAAACCTTCCACATCCTTTACCTTCTTCAATTCCTCTGGTGACAGAAACATTTTATTAATCTTCTTATCCTTTTTCATTCCTAGAGTAACGCAAATTAAGTATATACCTAAAACTGTTATGACAATATCTAATATATTTGTAGATGACATTTTTTCTCTCCTTTTTCTTTAATCATTATACTTATTCATCAATTCTATTTCAACAAAAAAATTAGGTTTGTAGTCCCATAAAAATCATTGATTTAAAAATATTTTTATAGTAGAATAACTCATATAGAATTTAAGGAGCAAAATAGCGTATGTTAGACAATTTTAAAGTTTTAATATGTGACGATTCAATCCTTGCACGCAAACAGCTCAAAGATATCGTCTCTTCATTAGGAAATCCTACCTTCATTGAAGCCACTGATGGACAGGATGCGATTGACAAGTATAAAGAAAATAACCCTGATGTAGTATTTCTTGACATTGTAATGCCTAAAAAGGATGGAAATCTTGCAATCGAAGAGATAATAGAATATGATCCAAATGCTACAATCATTATTGCTTCCTCAGTTGGAACACAGTCTCAGCTTAAGTGCGCGCTCAAAGCCGGTGCCAAAGATTTCATTCAAAAACCTCTTGAAAAACAGTTGGTTCTTGATGTAATTGAGAAATATACTGAAGGGAGATAGATTATGTACACCCAGTTCTTCGGAAATTATCTTTTATCAAAAAATTATGTAAATAAAGACCAATTGTTTAGCGCTATACAACAATTATCTTCCCAGCATATGAAGCTTGGTACTCTGGCTATTCACGCAGGACTTATGACTGCTTCTGAGGTTGATAGTGTTGTTGTTGAGCAAACACATCAGGACAAACGTTTTGGTGAGCTCGCTGTCACAATGGGATACTTAACAGAACAACAGGTTAACGATTTATTAAATAGTCAAAGCCCTGATTACCTGTTGTTAGGTCAAATTCTCGTAGATGATAATGTCTTGACCAATAGTGATTTGGAGAATATCATTGCTGACTACAGATTAAGCAATGAAATTCTTGATTTAGATATTAAAGTTGACGATCAGGCTACTTTCACTAAGTTATTCGACAATTTAATCTTTAATTCCAAGGAAACATTTAGCGCATACGGACGTATGTACATGGAATTACTATTCAATAACTTTGTACGTTTTGTTGGAGAAGACTTCACTCCATTTCCTGCAGATATCTGCAAAGAATTTCCAACAGAATGTTGTGTAGCTCAGGAAGTCTTCGGTGATTATTCTATAACTACATACATGACTATGGATACTGATACTGCTATTGAATTCGCATCTCGTTATGTAGGAGATAGTTTTGACGAATATGATGAATATGTAAAGGCTTCTCTTGAAGATTTCCTTAATTTACATAATGGACTGTTTATCGTCAATTGCTCTAATAGTGATTCACTTGAACTTTCTATTTCAGCTCCTACGCATTACGATAATATGGTTATTGATTTTGAAAATGTTACATACCACTTCCCTATTATCTATTCTTTTGGAACTGTGCACTACATTCTTGAAGTCAAAAAGATTTGTGAAGAAAAATAATTTATATGTGCGCCCCTTTTAGGGTTGCTATTATTAAAAGCAGTTATATATTTTTTCTCGAGAAAATTTGCAAGTTTGTTCCGAGTGTTTCTTATGGATAGTTGGCTGAGAAATGCGAATTAATCTACATTTTGAGCCTCGGAACTGTTGCAAATTTGTCTCTCAAAAATATATATAACTGCTTTTTTATAGGTTAAGATGGGGCGCACTATAAATTTTGTATACAAACAATTTAATTTTGAATTCTTTCAATTCATTAATCTTATTACAACAGAAAAGAGCAAACCCTCCTAGGTTTGCTCTTTTAATAATGATTCATTATTTACTTGCGAAGAAAATTTCTAACTGCATCTACCATCTCATCTACTTCACATACTGTATTATGAAGTACAGGTGCGGTTCTAATCTCCTCGATTGCCTGTGGTACTTCTACATTTCCAAGCTTTGAAAGCTCGTCCACCAACTCAAAATCTGTCTTTGAATCATATGCTGGATCAATTGCATTCATTACGCTTCTTGTGAATTTGAACGGACTTGCTGTTGATGCAATTACAGTCTTTGTTTCTGTATCACCTGTGTCCTTCTTATATTTTGCGTACACTCCTGCAGCTACAGCTGTATGTGTGTCAATGATATATCCAGTCTTTTCATATAAATCCTTGATTACCTTCGCTGTCTCTGCTTCGCTTGTATAATTTCCGTAGAAATCCTTCAACTCGGCCTTCATATCATCAGAGATTGTATACTCGCCAGCTGTTGTGAGGGCTTTCATAAGCTCGGCATTCTTTACTGCATCATTTCCTGCGATTCTGTAGATCAATCTCTCGAGGTTTGATGAGATAAGAATATCCATTGATGGTGAATTTGTAAGGATAAACTCTCTGTTCTTGTTATATGTTCCTGACTCAAAAAAGTCAAATAATACTTTATTCTCGTTTGATGCACAAATCAATTTTGCAATTGGAATACCCATATTCTTTGCATAGTATGCTGCAAGTATATTTCCGAAGTTTCCAGTTGGAACAACTACATTGATTTTCTCATCCTTTGCAATTTCTCCATTTGCAAAAAGTTTTGCATATGAATATACATAGTAAACAATCTGAGGAACAAGACGTCCGATATTGATTGAGTTTGCTGATGAGAACTGATATCCTGCCTCATCCATTTCCTTTGCAAGTTCCTTGTCATTGAACATCATCTTAACACCGGTCTGTGCCTGATCGAAGTTTCCATTGATTCCAACAACATGTGTGTTTGCACCCTTCTGAGTAACCATCTGTTTCTCCTGAATTGGGCTTACACCATTCTTTGGATAGAACACTACAATCTTTGTTCCTTCCACATCTGCAAATCCAGCCAATGCAGCTTTTCCTGTATCTCCAGAAGTAGCTGTAAGAATTACGATATCGTTCTTTACATTATTCTTTCTCGCAGATGTTATAAGTAAATGAGGTAAAATGGACAATGCCATATCCTTAAAAGCAATTGTTGAGCCATGGAACAACTCTAAGTAGTATGCTCCGTCAGCTGAAACTAAAGGAGCAATCTCCTCTGTATCGAATTTGCTGTCATATGCTTTATTAATACAATCCTTCAGCTCTTCCTCAGTGAAATCAGTAAGGAACTCCTTCATAACAGCATAAGCTGTCTCCTGATATGACATTTCTGCAAGCTCTTCTACTGAGTATTTAAGCTCTGGGATTCTCTCTGGAACAAAAAGTCCTCCATCATCTGCAAGACCTTTGAGTATAGCCTGTGATGCTGTTAACTTCACATCAGCGTTTCTTGTACTAGAATACATTAAGTTCATTTTTTACCTCACATTTCATTAACTAAATTTCGCTATGAACAGTATAATAAATTTCATATATCAAATCAACATTAAAAATGCTACAATATATTGTGAATACTAATGATAATTTCAAAGGAGTTCACAATGTTACCAGGTGTATATTTAGCCACTAGCAAAAATGGAAGCACATATTATCGCTCAAATATTACCTTTCGTAATAAACATATCAGCTTAGGCAGTTATAAAACCGAGGAAGCTGCTCATCAGGCATACCGCGTTGCAACATCGATTTTGTCCGACACTCAATCTATCGAAAATTCATATTATCAGACATATGCACTGCCTTTTGAAAAGATTGTAACCCTAATCAATTTCAGAGATAATAAAATGTATATTCCTACACCTATTTATCTCCGAAAAAATCATTTTAGCTATTACCTTAATATTAATCAGGAGTTAAAATTTGATATCGATGACCTGTTCTATTATTCCGAGCACAAGATAATACAGAGACAAGGTCATCTGTTTGTAAATGACTACGGAATGCAGGTCACAATTTTAAGCAGATACGGAATCAAACCTCACGCTGTATTAGGCAAAGACTACAGGTTTGTAAATGATGACCCTACTGACTTCAGGTATTCTAATATTGAAGTCATCAATCCATATTTCGGTGTCTCAAGAATAGAAAACAAAGGTGTATACCAATATCGTGTCAAAATACATATAAAGGGAAATTACACCATCGGGACCTACTCTACCGCTGAAAAAGCTGCCATAGCCTACAACAAAGCTGTTGATATGGCACATTCTGCAGGAATAACTAAAAAATTTCCCGAAAACTATATCGAAACACTTTCTGGCAGAGAGTACGCCGAGATTTACTCCAAGCTTAAAATTTCATCTAAATATACTGATTATTTAAAAGGACTTCCTGGCTAGGAAGTCCCTTATTTTTATTTCTGATTGATGTAGTTTACAAGACCTTCACAATCTATGATTTTTTGCATAAATGGTGGAAACGCCTGTCCCTGAAATTTCTGTCCTGTTGTTACATCTGTAATTACACCTGAATCAAAATCCACTTCCACTTCATCTCCTGCGGAGATTGCAATTGCAGCCTCTGGACATTCAATAATTGGAAGTCCGATGTTAATTGAATTTCTATAAAAAATTCTGGCGAATGTCTCTGCGATAACACAGCTTACACCTGAAGCCTTAATAGATAATGGAGCATGTTCTCTTGATGAACCACATCCAAAATTCTTGCTGGCAACAATAATATCTCCTGCCTTTACATTTTTCACAAAATCCTTATCGATATCTTCCATACAGTGTGTTGCAAGCTCCTTAGGATCCGAAGAATTAAGGTATCTTGCTGGAATAATAACATCTGTATCTACATTATCTCCATATTTGAATACACTACCATGTGCAGCCTTCATTAATCCATCCTCCAATCCTATACAACTTCATCTGGTCCTGAGATTTTTCCTGTGATAGCACTTGCTGCAGCTACAGCTGGGCTTGCAAGGTATACCTCAGACTCTACATGTCCCATTCTACCTACGAAGTTACGATTTGTTGTAGAAACGCATCTCTCACCCTCTGCCATAACTCCCATATAACCACCAAGGCATGGACCACAGGTTGGTGTGCTGACAATTGCTCCGGCTTCAATAAAGGTACGAATGAGCCCCTCTTCCATTGCATCAAGATAAATTTTCTGTGTTGCAGGAATAACGATAACTCGAAGTCCCTTCTTACACTTCTTACCCTTCATAATTGATGCAGCTATTCTAAGATCTTCCATTCTTCCATTTGTACAAGAACCGATAACAACCTGATCAATTGCTACATCGCCCACTTCATCGATTGTTCTTGTATTCTCTGGAAGATGTGGAAATGCAACTGTTGGCTTAAGTGTACTTAAATCAATTGTATATTCCTCATCATAAACAGCATCCTCATCAGCTTCATACTCTACAAATGGTCTTGTAGAATGCTCTTTCATATATGCTCTTGTCAAATCATCAACTGGGAAAATTCCGTTCTTTCCTCCTGCTTCAATTGCCATGTTTGCAATTGTAAGTCTGTCATCCATTGAGAGATACTGAATACCATCTCCCACAAATTCCATAGATTTGTAAAGAGCACCATCCACACCAATCATTCCTATGATGTGTAATATTATGTCCTTTCCACTAACCCACTTAGCAGGTTTTCCTGTAAGATTGAATTTGATAGCTGAAGGAACCTTGAACCAAGCCTTTCCTGTCGCCATTCCAGCAGCCATATCTGTGCTTCCTACACCTGTTGAAAATGCACCAAGTGCACCGTATGTACATGTATGTGAATCAGCTCCAATAATAACATCTCCTGCTACTGTAAGTCCTTTTTCAGGAAGTAATGCATGCTCAATTCCCATTTCTCCAACATCGAAATAGTTACTAATCTCATTCTTACATGCAAACTCTCTAACACATTTACAGTGCTGAGCAGATTTAATATCTTTATTTGGAGCAAAATGGTCCATAACAAGAGCTATCTTATCCTTATGAAATACTCCATCTACGTTCATCTTCTCAATTTCATGAATAGCAACTGGTGAAGTTATATCATTTCCAAGCACTAGATCCAAATCAGCCTCAATTAACTGGCCTGCTGTTACTGACTCAAGTCCAGCATGTGCTGCAAGAATCTTCTGTGTCATTGTCATTCCCATATGTCTCTTCCTCCTAATCAATTTCAGATGTCAATTGTCTTGTGAGTGAACATATAGACATCTCATCAATAGGAATCTTATCATATGTGTACCTATAATAAAAATACATAATAAACATATTTACCATAACTCTATTTTATGATAAAATATGTAAAGAAAAATAGGGAGGAGAAGCCTATGAATCAGAATTTATCATCATATTGGATATTTTATACAGTTGCAAATGCTGGAAATATTTCCAAAGCTGCAAAGGAATTATATATAAGTCAGCCAGCTATAAGTAAGTCTATTCAAAAGCTTGAGGAAAGCTTAAACTGTAAGCTTTTTTCAAGAAGCTCCAGAGGTGTCGTCCTAACCACAGAGGGAAATCTGTTATATGGGCACGTCAAGGAAGCTTTTGAAACACTATGCGCTGGTGAGGACAAATTAAAGCGTTCTATCGAGCTCGGTGTCGGACACCTTCATATCGGAGTTAGTTCTACTCTTTGCAAATATATGCTTATGCCTTATTTGAAAGAGTTTATTAAGAGAAATCCCCATATTAGTATTTCAATCAGCTGCCAGTCTACAAACGAGACCTTAAGGCTTCTTGATGACAATAAAATCGACATCGGACTAATCGGTAAGCCTGGTAATCTCAAAAACATTAAATTCTATTACCTTGACAATATTGAGGATGTCTTTGTGGCAAATAAGGAGTACATCAGAAATCTGAGTGCCCGTGGAATTAAAAAGAATGAAATTCTGGAAAACTCAACCCTTATGCTCCTCGATAAAAACAATATGACTCGCCAGTATATAGATGATTATCTACAGGAAAATCAGATTGAAGTCGCCAATGCGATTGACATCTCCAATATGGATCTTCTCATTGATTTTGCAAAAATCGGCGTTGGTGTTGCCTGTGTAATCAAACGTTTTGTTGCAAAGGAACTTGCTGAGGGATCACTTGTTGAGATTCCTCTTGGTTTCCCAATCCATAAACGTGAGGTAGGTTTTGCATACAAAGAATCTGTAAAACCATCAAACTCATTACTTGAGTTTATTGATTTCTTTGAGCATTACAAGCCTGAGGACGAATAATAAAAAGAAATATTGTAATTACAGAATTGAAGACAGGAAGGACTTTAGGGATATATGAAAGAACAGCTTCACACAATTCCAATAGCAGATGCCATGGCCAATTCAGGTGAATGTCCATTCTGCTATATTGAAAACAGAACCGAAAATCATATGTTAGACTTCGTATTAGGTCATGGTGCCTCATATATGGAAGCTGACATCCGGGACATGACAGATAAGGAAGGCTTCTGCCGTGCCCACTTCAAAAAGATGTTTGACTACGGTAATTCTCTTGGCAACGCATGGATTTTGAAAACTCTCTATAAGCGTCATATCGAAGAGATGGATAAGGAATTCAAAAATTTCAAACCTGATTCCATTAAGAAAGCCTCTCTCTTTAAGAAAAAGGATGAAGTCTCATCAAACAGTATTGTAAACTGGATTGAGCAAAGGGAAAGCAGCTGTTTTATATGCAAAAGTGTAGAAAATACATTTAACGCATATATGAAAACCTTCTTCTCCATGTACAAAAAGGACGCCGATTTCCGCAAACAGGTAGCTGAGACAAAGGGCTTTTGTCTTGATCATTTCAAAGTCCTTTTAACAGGTGCTGATGAATATTTGAATGATAATGAAAAAAAAGAATTCTACGATATGGTTCTTCCTCAGATGAAGGAAAACATGAACCGAATATATGAGGATGTGGCATGGTTCATTGAAAAATATGACTACAAAAACAAGGATGCCGACTGGAAAACCTCAAAGGATGCTATCCAGAGGGGTATGCAAAAACTCAGGGGAAGCGACCCTTCAATTGAGCCTCACAAGCTCAAACGCTGATAAAGGGCTTTACTTCCATTTATTATTTTGAATAAACTGCATCATTTTTAGAAAGAAGGTATACACAGTACTGGTTCATACTTATACCTTCTTTCTTTGAATGCTCTGCAAGAGAACGGTGCAAACTCCGAGGCATTCTCAGCTTAAACTGTCCAGAATAATCTTCCAAGCTGTCAGGTTCATGTATTTCAATTTCCCCTCCTATAGTGACCTCTAACCATGTCTTTCAACCTAATTAGCTTGTAACATAAATCCAGACAAGGCACTTTCTACAACTGAATTTAATGATTTTTTGTGCTCATAAGCATATATGGCCACTGCTTTATGGAGGTCAGGTGATATCCTGATATTAAAAGTTCCCTTATATGCTCTTTCAGGCTCTACACTTCTCTCTTCACATAATGCTAAATAATCATCTATCGCTGTATGAAAGTCTTCTACAAGTTCTTTTGCATTTTCACCTTCATAAGAGATTAATGATCTTATTCCTTGTACTTTTCCATAGAATATACAATCTGCTTCTGAAAACTCAATAC
>CAMFPD010000034.1 GCA_945971355.1 uncultured Lachnobacterium sp. | reverse complement strand
AGTCAGGCACGGATGAACCTGAAATGTTGTAGCTTAGTGGACGAACACTGGGGCGTCATTGTCAAACGTTTGAAGAACCACCTTCTATCGAAGAAGGCAAAATGAAGTATCGACAACTCTTGGCTTTATGGAGAGGATTCACATTGCTGTATTGGTGTTGTTGCGTATAAAGAATAATTATTCCCTGGCAGGCGGCTTTATTAATTACTAAATGCGAAGTTTGAATAAAAAATTGCCCCCACAACCTGTGGGGGCATGCATCACATTCTACTTGTCGAGAAGATCAGTGTAGAAGTCAGCGTAATCAGTTTTGTTATCTTTGATGTAGTCGATTGCAGATGAAGGATGCTGATTCAAGCGGCCTGTAAGCAAGTATGGAATATCGTAACCCCAGACAGCGCCAGTCTCCTTAACCTGAAGCATATGATCCTGAATAAACTTGAGAACAGGGAAAATATTGTACTTAGGATTCTTGAGGAAGCTTAACAGGAGCTCAGTAGCACAGTTTCCGGCACCACGACCCATTCCCATCATGGTGCAGTCTAACAGACTTACACCTCTTGCAGCAGCTTCAATAGTGTTGGCAAAAGCAAGCTGCTGGTTGTTGTGAGCATGCATACCGATATATTTTCCGTATTTTTCACCAATCTCAATATACTTGTCTGCAATCTCTCTAATCTGTTCTGGGTAGAGAGAACCGTAGCTGTCTACAATGTAGATGCCGTCAGCAGAACTCTGACCCACCATTTCGAGAGCCTGATCAATGTCAGCCTCCTTGGCATTGGAAATTGCCATAATGTTACATGTGACCTCATATCCCTTAGCCTTTGCATCTTCAATCATATCAATAGCAGCTGGCATCTGATGAACGTAGGTTGCAACTCTTACCATGTCGATAACACTTTCTGATTTAGGAAGAATATCATCCTTGTAGTTGCAGCGTCCAACGTCTGCCATTACAGAAATCTTCATATCAGAATTGTTATCACCCACAATAGCGCGGATATCATTTTCGTCACAGAATTTCCATTTTCCAAATTTGTTAACATCAAATAATTCTTTGGATGCCTTGTATCCAAACTCCATATAATCAACGCCGGCTTTGACATTTGCACGATAGAGGGCATTGATAAACTCGTCTGTAAACATAAAGTTGTTTACAAGTCCTCCGTCTCTAATAGTTGCATCAAATACCTTGATGTCTGAACGAACTGTCATTAAGTCGCCTTTTTGAGCCATTTCTAGAACCTCCTAAATGTATCTTAACTAAATTACTCTGTTGCTTTAAACTTTAACGCTTTAAAGCGGATGAGTATATCTTATCATATTCCTAAAAAAAAGCAAGAAAAATTATTATTTTATTACATATACTTAATATTTCCTTAAAGTGCTTTTTTTCAAAATGTGTTGTGCTAGAATGCAGATTGTACACAGAAAAGGTGTTAAGAAAGACATAAAAAGAAGGAGAATAAAATGAAAAAAGGTTTTTTGAAGAGTAAAAAATCAAAAGTTCTATTAGTAGTGCTTATTGTGATTGTAGTAATAGTTGCTATTATTGCAAAAGCATGCAGTGCTATGGTAAGCAGTGTATCAGATGGAATGATGTTTGTGGAAGTGAAGCAGGCCGAAATCAGAGATTTGTCTGATTACATTTCAGTGACAGGTGATGCAGAGGGTGTTAGCAAGACCAATGTAACATCTAAAGCTGCGGCAGAGATTACAGCGGTTAACGTGGCTGTAGGTGATGAGGTCAGCGAGGGAGATGTTCTTGCAACACTTGATTCATCATCTATATCTTCACAGATTAGTTCAACCAAGACATCAATTAGTAATCAGCAGGCATTGACACAAAATACATACAATCAGAATCAGAGAGCATTGGAGCAGGCTCAGGCTGATTACAATTCAGCAAGTGAAAAGCTTGCAGCAGACAGAGCTGCGCTTGATAGCAAAAATGCAACTCTTGCAACACTTGATCCTGCTTCGGAGGATTACGCAAGAGTTTCTGGAGAGATTGAACAGTTGAAATTATCAATTGCATCAGAGGAGTCTGGACTTACATCCTTATCAAGAGCTGTTGAGACAGCACAGAATGTGGTTGATATGGAAAAATATCAGTCATCAGACAATTCTTTATCTACAACCCTTGATGGGTTAGAGGATCAGCTTGCAGATTGTGAGCTTACAGCTCCAATCAGTGGAGTTGTAACTGCTGTAAATGTTTCGGTTGGTGACAGCAATACTCCAGGTGCAGTGTTATTTACAATTGAAGACACAAGCACTATGAAAATAACTGTGTCAATTGAAGAGAAAGATATTTTACGAGTAAATGAGGGACAGGAAGCAATCATTACATCTAATGCCTTAGGCGACAAAAAAATGTCTGGTATTGTAAGCAAGGTTGTGAAGGTAAAAAATAAGTCCACAGCAGGAACTGATACGGCAGCTACAACAAGCGGTTACTCAGCAGAAATTACAATATTAGATGATACAGATTTACTTGTGGGAATGTCTACAAAGGCTAAAATAGTCATTTCAAAGAGAGGAAATGCACTCGCTGTTCCATATGATCTTGTAAAGTATGACGATAATGGAAATGCATACATCCTTGTGCCAGAAGCTCAGGAAGATGGAACCTATATTGCAAAGAGATGTGACATAGAGGTAGGCGAGGAAATCGATTACTACACAGAGGTTACAGGAGGAGATTTGAAGGCTGGTGATTATTTCATCTACGACTACTCTGTTGAGGAGGGTGATGTGATTGTCTGTGATTTACAGTTTGGATTAGAAGAGGAAAACACAGAAAATATTGATGATATTATGCCAGAAACAGAGGAAGTGCAGACTTCTGGAACAGAGGCTGTTGAGGTGATTGATGGTACAGAAGCAGTAGAAGAGGAAGAGACAGAGGAGGCAGCAGAGTGAGTGAACCGGTAATTCGTATGGAAAATATCATCAAACGATATTACGAGGGCAAACCCAATGAGCTGCAGATATTGAACGGAATCAATCTTGAAGTAAATGAGGGAGAGTTTGTTTCAATAGTTGGAGAATCAGGTTCTGGAAAAAGTACCATGATGAACATTATTGGTGTTTTGGACAGACAGTCAGAAGGAAAATATTTTCTTGAGGGCAAAGATGTCAATCTGATGTCGGATGATGAGAGAAGTGCAATTCGAAACAATAGAATAGGATTTGTTTTTCAGAACTTTAATCTTTTGCCTAGGGCAAATGCATTGAAAAATGTTATGGTTCCATTGATGTACAATCCGAACCATCAAAAAAACCGTCAGGAGAAGGCGATGGAAATGCTTAGGATGGTTGGAATGGAAGACAGAGCAACTCATAGACCAAATGAGCTCTCAGGAGGCCAGAAACAGAGGGTTGCAATTGCAAGAGCTATGATAAACGATCCTGCAATTATTCTGGCAGATGAGCCAACAGGAGCGTTGGATTCAAAGACGGGCCATATGGTGATGGACCTATTTCATAGACTGCATGAAGAACAGGGAAAGACAATAGTTCTTATTACTCATTCAAAGGAACTGGCTCAGGAAACCCAGAGAATCATTACTTTGAGTGATGGAAATATTGTTGGAAATAAAGAGAATCAAAACTATCGTAATGTGGTAGAAGAGCGCAAAGCGCTTAGTATGGGAGGTGAGGCGTAGATGTTAATTGAAAATATAAAGGAAGCCATCACCAGTATATTTAGCAATAAAATGCGTTCTATATTGACTATGCTTGGTATTATCATTGGTATAAGTTCAGTTATCACTATCACAACAATTGGAAGTTCTATTAAGAGTACACTTAATTCAACTTTCAATTCTCTTGGTGGAAGCTCAGTTACCGTGTATGTGGATGCCAGATATCCGGAGACGGATGAGGAATGGGATACATGGGAATATCCTGAGATGGAGAAGGAGGATTATATCACTCAGGAAATGGTGGATGAGCTGCTTGAAGCTTATCCAGATGAGTTTACAGGAATTGTATCCCAGAGTTCATACCAAAGTGGAAAGGTAAATGGTGAGGACGGAAAATATGCCAATATTAATTCCATGGGTGTAACTGCCGGGTATATGGAATACTGTAAGCTAGATATGCAGATGGGCAGGGAGATAACTTCTGCAGACAGCAATGGTGCTAAGAGAGTGTGTCTGGTGTCTGACAGAATGGTGAACAACTATTTCGGAGAAGAGAATCCCTTGGGGAAAAGTATTTCAATAGATTTTGCGGATGGCACAACTGCTGATTTTGTAATCGTAGGAGTGTACGAATACAATCAGGTGGTGTTTGGCAAGGAGGATACATCTGTAGCAGAGAAGGACAGATACACAACAGTATACTTACCAATTGGTACAGTTTTTGAAATGACAGAAACAGAGAATAATGGATATGATTATTTGGATTTTACTGTTGATCCAACCTCTGATATACAACAGGCGACAGCCGATGCAACTGACTTCTTTTCGAAGTTTTATGAAAAAAATGAAAAGTGGACAATTGAAGCTTATAATATGCAGTCAGAGCTTGGTATGATCAATACGGTTATCAATGTTATCACTGTTGCTATATCTGCTATTGCGGCAATCTCTTTGATTGTAGGTGGTGTAGGTGTAATGAATATCATGTTAGTTTCTATTACAGAGAGAACCAGAGAGATTGGTGTAAGGATGGCACTTGGAGCCAAGGCAAAAGTAATTAGAATGCAGTTCATCATAGAAGCAATAGTTCTTTGTCTGATTGGTGGATTTATAGGAATTGCAATTGGTATTTTAAACGGAGTACTACTTGGCAAGGTTGCAGAGACTCTTATTCAGTCAATGTATTCAGACTATGCAAGTTACATTGTTATGTCAGTACATCCTTCAGTAAGGGCAATTCTGTTGTCAGTATTCTTCTCGATGCTTATTGGTGTGTTCTTTGGACATTATCCGGCAAAAAAAGCATCTAAAATGGAAGTTATTGACGCATTACGCTATGAGTAGAACCTTGAAATTTTAAATATATGCTAATATAATGAATGGGTGTTACATTATTTATGTAGCATCCATTTATTTTTTTGCCCAGGAGGATTTAAAATGATTAACCTATTGAATATCTCCGACATATCAATCATTGCATTTGTCGGTGTGATATTTGCATTTGCAGTAACCTGCATAGCTATTTCAAAATTTAGCAGATTTCTCCCAAAGGATATGGGAAGACAGTTTGCTCATGATGGAAAATTGTCAGCCGGAAAACCAAGAGGCGCTGGAATTATTTTTATATTTGTATTTGTATTATCTGCAATTTTATTTGCGGAAATGAACGTGGAGATAGGAGTATATCTTGCTCTTATTGTGATTGAAATGCTTACAGGGTATTTTGATGATGCAGCAGAAAAACCATGGGGAGAGTATCTCAAGGGCTTTCTCGATTTTGTGGTGGCTGTAATTGTGGCACTGGTATATCTTCATTTCAACAGCAGTGAAATTTATTTTGCGATTTTTGATAAGACACTTTTCATACCACCGGTTGTATTTGCAATCCTTACAGTTGTGCTGGTGTGGGCATCTATCAATGTGACGAACTGCTCTGACGGTGTAGATGGACTTTCTGGAACCCTTACCATAATTACAATTATGACATTCTTTGTAATCGACAATATAATAGGTGTGTTTGATGGATTTAATTATACTATTCTTCTATTTGCAGTGTGTCTGCTTGGATACTTATGGTATAATGCAACCCCAAGCAAGCTTTTGATGGGAGATGCAGGCAGCCGCGCAATGGGTATATTTATAGCGATTGTAGCCCTGAAGAGCCATAGTCCATTTTTATATCTTTTGGCGGCGGCAGTGCTTATAATCGATGGTGGATTGGGACTTATAAAAGTGTCTCTTATCAGATTTTTGAAGATTCATATTCTTAAGAACACAACAACTCCAATTCATGATCATGTTAGAAAACAAAAGGATTGGTCAAATGCACAGGTGGTATTCCGTTTTGCTATAATACAAATTGTTATTTCTCTAGCCACAGTGTATTTAGTTATGATATGATAGTGTTGTCACTTATCGTAGAAATATGTACAAATGATTAAACCGTGGGAGATACCATATGCGTTATGTAGCCATTGAAGATGCCAGACCTGGCATGTATTTAGCCTATGATTTATATGATAGTCAGGGCAGAACAGTTATTGGTGGTGGTTGTGAGCTTACTGCAAATTATATACAAAGACTTAGGGAATATGGATTTGCAGCGGTATATATTGATGATGACATTTCAGAGGATATAAAGATTGAGACTGTTATTCCACCAGAGCTTAGACAGGCGGGAGAACAGTATGTAAAGGCATGTGATATTGATAAGATTGCTGATGTGGCAAGACAGATTGTGGCATCTATTCTGCCGGAGGGAAGAGTATCTCTGGATATGGCAGATTTGCGTTCTTATGATGATTATACATATGCACATTCTGTAAATGTAGCGGTGCTTTCCTGTGTGCTTGGTATAGGACTTGAGATGAGCGAGAGGGATATTGAGTATCTAACAACAGCAGCACTTTTGCATGATTTGGGAAAACTTACTATTCCAAAAGAGGTATTGAACAAACCGGGCAGGCTTACTCAGGAGGAGTATGCCCTTATGAAGACTCATCCTGTCAGATCTTATGAGTTGCTGAAGGATAACTATGACATTTCGGCACATGTTAAACAGGCGGTTCTTCTGCATCATGAAAATTATGATGGAAGTGGATACCCGCATGGTCTCTATGGAGATGAACAGTCAATTTTTGTACGTGTTTTGCATGTATGTGATGTATATGATGCGCTCACATCAAAGAGACCTTACAAGGATGGCTATTGCCCTAGTGAGGCAGCAGAGTATCTGATGGGTGCCTGTGGAATCATGTTTGATAAGTATGTTGTGGAGAAATTTCTTCAGCTGGTTCCATTGTATCCAAAAGGAACAGAGGTAAAATTGTCAAATGGTAAAAGGGCTATTGTAGTGGACAATACAGGTGGCCACAACTTAAGACCAATTGTCAGAACTTTAGATGTGGGACAAGATATTGACCTGTCAGACCGATTAAATTTTAATATTACTATTCTTCCAAATGATACTGATGCGTCAGAAGAGTTCAGTGAAAAGAGTGAAGCTGAAAGAAAAGAAATGATAAAGGAGGTTGAGGCAGTTCGTCACAAGGTAATGGTTGTTGATGATATGGCTACTAATCTCCATGTGTTAAAGGATATTTTAAGTAATAAGTATGATGTAACACTTCTCAAATCAGGACAGCAGGCGGTTACATATGTTGCACAGAATACAGAAAGACCGGATATTATCCTTATGGATATTGATATGCCGGAGATGGATGGTCTGGAGGCTTCGAGACAGATTAATCTAATAACGGATAATTCTATACCAATTTTGTTTGTATCAGCAAAGACGGACAGGCAGACAGTTATGGACTGCAGGGAAATTGGAGCAGCAGGTTATATTGCAAGACCTTATAAGGCTGTATATATCAAGTCAGAGATAGAGAGAATATTGACTCAGAGAGAGGTTGTGTAATATGCTTTGGTATTTATTGATTTGTTTGGCTATCTCTTTGCTGACTATAGGATATTATGCTTATACAGGCTTTCATTCTAAGAGTCACAGGTTGTTACCTTTGGCTTTGGGAATGGTGTGCCTGTATAATTTTTATATGACCATAGATTACATTGCCGGATATCCGGAAGTTATGCTTTTGCTGAAACGTCTTCTTCTGATACAGATTGTAGTGATTATTTTTTATTATCAGGGGGACTTTTTCAGATTACAAATCAAGCCTGTATTTAAAATAATGTTGTTAATAGCATTGGTAGCTACGGATAATGTTGTTTTTGTGATGTTTCATATGGGGATGGATTATGCAAAAGTCATTACGATTTTCCTTGTTATATGTGTTTTTGTATGTGTGTGTGAAACTATTTGTGGATACAGGGTCAGGAAATTAACAAAAATTGAATACATAAGCTATGGAACACTATATGTTGCCATGTCTGTGCCGACAGCTGCAATGATGATTGTAATGCTTACCAATATGAGGGATATAGTTCTGTTACCGGGTGCATTTTCAATAAGCTGTGTTTTAGTACTGTACCTTTTGGCTACAAACAATCTGGAAGAAACCCGTTACAGGCTGGAGAATGATTATTTTATGAATTCAGATATAGTGTCTGTAATTTACGATTCAGAATTTAACTTTTTGGAGGCAAATACCAAGGCATACAGTGAGTTCCCGGAGCTTATCGAGAAGTTCAAGGGAAATTCTCTTAGAGATTGGCTTAATAATGATTTAGAAGACAGGGAGAGAGAATACAAGGGAAGGTATTACAGGGTTCATGTATTGACAGTCAAGAAAAAAGGTGTAATTCATGGATATATCCTTACATCTGTGGATATCACAGGGGAAAAAGAACAGGTAAATTACATGGAATCCCTTAAGGAGGCTGCAGAGAGGGAGGCAAGACTCAAGGGAGAGTTTCTGGCAAGCATGAGCCATGACTTAAGGAGCCCACTTCATGCAATAATAGGTGGAAGTGATATATTACTTGGCAGAAATGATTTATTCACCAAAGACAGGAATATGGTATATCAAATAAGAGAGGCTGGTAAGCATCTTCTTGAAATAGTAAATGATATCCTTGATTATTCGAAGCTGGAGAGAGGCAGACTGGAGTTTGAGCATAATGAATTCGAAATGGAAGAGCTGTTTATAAATCAGGCACAGAACTGTTTCATGGTGTTGAAGGACAGACCTATAAAGTTTATCCTCAATTTACACAACACACATCCAAAAACTCTTATTGGTGATGAGGTCCGGGTAAAGGGAATAGTACAAAATCTTCTGTCTAACGCAATTAAATTTACAAAAGAAGGAAGTATTAAGCTGGATGTATATTGCTCGTTTCTAAGACCTGATAAGGTGAAGATTATTATACAGGTTGAGGATACGGGAATCGGTATAAAAAGTGAATATATAGATTCTATCTTTAAAAAGTATGTGTCATACAATACGGGAAGTAAGCAGGAAGGTACAGGACTTGGTTTGGCTATTGTTAAGAATCTGTGTGAGAAGATGGATGGCGGTATCGTCGCTGAAAGCAATGGAAAAAGTGGAACACTTATGACTGCAACAATTTATTTAGATGCAGTGCCGGATATTGTGAGAGAGCCTTTTAGTATGGATTCTGATTCTGCGATGAGTGTGGCTGGAAATGTCAGCATAGTTAGACCTTCGTGGATATATCCCAAAGCGAGGGTACTTATTGCAGATGATATGGCGGTTAATCTAAATATCATAAAGGAGATGGTGCGGCCTTGGCAGTTTGCGGTAGATTTGGTGCAGGATGGTGATGAGGCAGTTGAAAAGATTAAGGATGAAAAATATAATCTTATAATTCTTGACCAGATGATGCCAAATATGACA
The DNA here is from genome assembly GCA_945971355.1 of uncultured Lachnobacterium sp. GTDB lineage: Bacteria > Bacillota > Clostridia > Lachnospirales > Lachnospiraceae > Roseburia. Next base: position 5,619 of record CAMFPD010000034.1, on the reverse strand, counting down.
GGTGAGGAAGCGGCTGTGGAAATCAGAAAGCTTTGTGATACACCACTTGTTATGATGACTGCTGATATAACAGATGAAAGAAAACAAAGGTGTCAGGAGATTGGTTTTTCCGGATATATTGCAAAACCTATTGACTTGGAAAAGCTTAAGAGTGTTTTGGAAAAGCTTCTGCCAGAAGATATACGTGAGCGGGCTCCGATTCTAAATATGGATATGGCACCTAAGCTTGATGGCAAGGGACAGCTGGAAGCATATTACACTTCTCTCAGGAGCTATGTAAAAGAAGTATCAGATATAAGAGCCAATTTGAAAAAATATTATAGGGAGGATTTGGAGAAGTTCAGAATCAAGGTTCATGGAATCAAGGGTATCAGTAACCAGCTTGGAAAAAATAGAATTGGGACTCATGCTGAAATTATTGAGATGGCAGCAAAGTGTGATAATATGAAATTTATCGAGGAGCACTTACAGGATTTCTTAGAGGATGTGGATGTTACTCTGGAGATGACCAATATGGAGTTATCCAATATAAAGGAAAGGTTTGACCAGGAGAAGTCTTCTATTTTCAGAATGAAAATGGACGAGGGATATTTAGATAATCTATTTGAAGAAATTAAAGATGGATTTAAGAAATATAATGTGTCGAAAATAGAAGAGGCTTTGGAAAAACTGAGAGATTGTCACCTCAATGATGATCAGGCCAAATTGCTGGAAGCGATTCAGGAGGCTTTTGATGAATTTGAATATGAGAAGGGTTTAGCTTTGTTTGACAAATAAAAAGACCCTCAGGAGCTTATGCCACAATATTGTGACATGATCCTGAGGGATTTTTGCTGGTTATATACGTCTGTGTAAAAAGGCTTTTAGTTTCTCAATATGAAGAGGTTTTCCCTGAACAGCCTGGACCTTCAGACGATTGTCCTCGTTAAAGCCTACCAGGATATCATGATTTGCCTCTGCAAGATAGTCTATAATACCATCGATATCTGACTTGGTATTCTTTGGACAGTGTATAAACAGATGCTTGTTTGCTGTGATATGGAGAGTATAAGAGATACTAAAGTGATACCACAGGAATTTGTGTAAGGTAGAATATTTATATATCCAAAGTATTTCCTTAATAGGTACAACTGCATTACCATAAGGCGAAGTCATAATAAAGTAGTGTTCAGTGATGAACATATCCTCAGTCGCTAACTGTGGAAGGGTTGCAAGCTCTTCCTCTGCCTCCTCAAGCATTTTGATAGGGTGACCAAATACAACGAGGTTTTGACAGGCCGGTGATAAAAATGGAAATTTAATATACAGTAAATACAGTATCAGGCATCCAAGGGCATATGCGGTAGTTCCAAAATATGCAACAAACATGAATATAGTTCCGCCGCGATGATAGTCTGGCTCATTGAAAAAATAAACCGGAAGCTGTTTTGATATGCCTTCATAGGTCCAGTTCAAGTCCTCAGACAATGCTTTTAGCAGCTCCTCATAGGTTCGCTGACCTCTCACAATTTTTCCTGAAACCTGTAAATCGGTGATTGTAGGGAGTCCTTCTTCACAGGTTTTTGGAGAGAGAAGAACAATAACCAGCTCATTTCCATGTTTTCCTGAATAGAAATAACCTTCTGTGGAACCGTGCTTTTCACTGGTGTAGCCAGTAAAATTCAGTTCAGAAAAGCTAAGCCTCACATACCGGTCAGTGTCTTTGTAGATTTTTGCAAAGGACACATTATCGGAAATGGTCTCAGGAATCAGCATACTGTGTATAGGCAGAATAAGCCATGCCAGCAAAGACAATATAAGATATACAATTGGTGAGAAAAGCCTTCTTTTGTAAAAAGCTTTAATGTTTCTTGTTATATAGTGTTCATAATTATCAATCATAAGAAAATTATAAAGGTTTGAGGGATAATAATCAACCTTGCTTTTCCAATAAAAAGTTGATAGTATTATGAGGAAAATAGGAGAAAATATGGATAGTTATACAAGCTTTGCACAGGTATATGACCTGTTTATGGACAATGTTCCTTATGAGGAATGGTGTGAGTATATTAGGGACATACTTCATCAATATGGAATAGAGGATGGTTTAATGTTAGATTTGGGCTGTGGCACAGGAAAAATGTGCAGGATAATGTCACAGTACGGTTATGATCTCATTGGAATAGATAATTCCATTGAGATGCTTGATATTGCAAGGAAGCAAAATGATGCAGGGATTCTCTATCTCAATCAGGATATGAGAGAGTTCGAGCTGTATGGAACTGTGAGGGCTGTGTACTGTGCCTGCGACAGCGTTAATTACATTTTGTCGGAGGAGGAGCTCACTTCGGTTTTTAAGCTTGTGAACAATTATCTCGATCCAAGAGGATTATTTGTGTTTGATTTTAATCCTGAATACAAGTACAGAGAGCTTTTAGCGGAAAATACATTTGCAGAAAATCGTGAGGATGGAAGCTTTATATGGGAAAACTATTATGATGAAGAGGAAGAGATTAATGAGTATGATCTGACTTTATTCATAAAGGATGACCATGGCAAATTTGAACGTTTTGGGGAGACTCATTTTCAAAAGAGCTATACTCTTGAAGCTATGCGCAGACTAATTGAAGCTGCCGGTATGGAGTACGTAGCGGCATATGATGCATACACCTTTGACCCAGTGAGAGAGGATAGCGAAAGAATAACTATAATTGCCAGAGAGAAAAAGGTTTACGGCAAAGTGTACAAGGAGATTTAAAATGTCAGATTATATTGTAAGAGCAACAGCGGCAGACAGCAATATCAGAGCGTTTGCCATAACATCAAAGCAAATGGTTGAGGATGCAAGAATGCATCATGAGACCTCACCAATTATGACAGCGGCACTTGGAAGACTTCTTTCAGCAGGTGCAATGATGGGCGCAATGATGAAGGGGGAGAAGGATTTGCTTACTCTCCAGATTCAGTGCAGCGGACCAGCTAAGGGGCTTACCGTTACAGCAGATGCAAATGGAAATGTAAAAGGCTTCGCAATGAATCCGCAGGTGGAGCTTCCGAACAGGGCGGATGGAAAACTCAACGTAGGTGGAGCGCTCGACCTTGGTATTTTAAGTGTTATCAAGGATATGGGCTTAAAGGAGCCATATGTGGGACAGTGTCAGCTTCAGACAGGAGAGATTGCTGAGGATTTGACATATTACTTTGCCACATCAGAACAGATTCCATCAGCAGTAGGACTTGGTGTTCTTGTGGATAAAGATTTGAGCGTAAAGGAAGCTGGTGGATTTATAATTCAGCTTATGCCTTTTACCCCAGATGAAGTTATTGATAAGCTTGAAGCAAAAATTGCAAAGATTGATTCGGTTACAAAAATGCTGGAGAGAGGTCTTACACCAGAACAGATACTTGATGAAATCCTTGGAGAGTTTGGACTTGAGATTACAGATAAGATTCCAACCGGTTTTAAATGTGATTGTTCAAAGGAAAAGGTATCACGTGCAATTTCCACACTTAGCAGGAAGGATTTGGACGACATAATTGCAGATGGAGAGAGCATCGAGGTTAAGTGTCAGTTCTGTAACACTGCTTATAAATTTGAGATTGAGGATATAAAGGAGCTTAGAAAATAAGTGAGACATGGATTTGTAAAGACTTGTGCCATCACTCCCAAAATCAGGGTGGCTGACACAGTGTACAACGGTCAGATTATTATGGACAGCATGGAGGAAGCAAGCAGGGCGGGAGCAAAGCTTGTGGTGTTTCCAGAGCTTTGTATCACAGGCTATACCTGTGGAGACTTATTCTGGCAGAATAAGCTGATAACATCTGCCAAAGAAGAGCTTATAAAGATTGCTGAAAAAAGCAGGGAACTGGATGGTATCTTCTTCGTGGGACTTCCATATGATATCAATGGAAAAATCTACAATATGGCAGCAGCTGTATCTGGTGGAGAAGTGATTGGAATGGTGCCAAAAACATATATTCCTAATTATAATGAGTTCTATGAGGCCAGATATTTCACATCAGGCCAGAATTTATGTACAGTTGAGTATCTTCCTGACGGAACGGAAGTGGAGGTAGACACAGACCTTATATTTAGGTGCGAGGATATGCCACAGCTTAAGATTGCAGTTGAAATCTGTGAGGATTTGTGGACTCCAAATCCACCAAGTATCGGACATGCCATGGCAGGTGCAAATGTGATTGTAAATCTGTCAGCCTCAGACGAAAATACTGGAAAATCCCAGTATAGGCGTGAGCTTGTTTCGGGTCAGTCGGCAAGGCTTTTGTGCGGATACATTTATGCATCGGCAGGGGAGGGTGAGTCAACCCAGGATTTGGTATATTCCGGACACAATATAATTGCTGAAAATGGAAAGATTCTTGCAGAGTCAAAGCGTTTTACAAATGAGCCTGTATATATGGAGTTAGATGTAAACAGACTTGAGTCAGAACGCAGAAGAATGAGTACCTTTGTCACAGAGGATGTGTACACTGAGATTGGCTTTTCGTTAAAGCTTGAAGATGTAGAGCTTTCAAGATATATTGACCCGGCACCATTTGTGCCAGGCAGTAAAGCAGACAGGGATATGAGATGCGATGAGATTCTCATGATTCAGGCAATGGGACTTAAGAAGCGTCTGGAGCATACAGGCTGTCAGAGTGCTGTTATAGGAATATCAGGCGGTCTTGATTCAACACTTGCACTCCTTGTTACAGTCAGAGCTTTTGATTTGCTTGGAATGGATCATAGCAGGATTGCAGCAGTTACTATGCCTGGTTTTGGAACAACAGACAGAACCTATGACAATGCTGTAAATCTCATCAAGTGCCTTGGAGCAGAATTTATAGAGGTGGATATAAAAAATGCTGTAAATGTGCATTTTACGGATATAGGTCACGATTCGTCAATTCATGATGTGACTTATGAGAATGGCCAGGCTAGAGAGCGTACACAGATTCTTATGGACCTTGCAAACAAGAAAAATGGTATGGTTATTGGAACAGGTGATTTGTCTGAGCTTGCTCTTGGATGGGCAACATACAATGGAGATCATATGTCAATGTATGCTGTAAATGCGTCAGTTCCTAAGACACTTGTGCGTCATCTTGTAAAGTATTATGCAGATACATGTGGTGATGAGCTTCTTGAAAAGACCTTACTTGATGTACTTGATACACCAGTATCACCAGAGTTGTTACCACCGGAGGAAGGTGAGATATCACAGAAGACAGAGGACCTTGTAGGACCATATGAGCTTCATGATTTCTTTTTGTACTATATGCTGAGATGTGGCTATGAACCACTGAAGATATATCGTCTTGCAAAGATAGCATTTGAGGGAAAGTATGATGATGAGTTTATTATGAAATGGCTCAAGATTTTTTATAGAAGGTTCTTTGCACAGCAATTCAAACGTTCATGTCTGCCAGACGGACCAAAGGTTGGTAGTGTTGCTGTGTCGCCAAGAGGTGATCTCAGAATGCCGTCAGATGCCTGCGGAAGAATCTGGCTGGATGAGCTGGAAAATATCTAGGGCTGCCATGTTGGGCTGCCCTCTTTGGTATTACACATATAAAAATTTAGACATATATTTCCTCGAAAAAAATTACAAGTTTGTTCCGCGTATTTATTACGGA
>CAMFPD010000033.1 GCA_945971355.1 uncultured Lachnobacterium sp. | reverse complement strand
TACACACTGCATATCGTCGGCAGCGTCAGATGTGTATAAGAGACAGCATCCGCAGAGTCAGAATCCTCTCCTTCCATCATACATGCTCCACCAAAGGGAAACAGCTTGATAGAATATTTTGTTTCACCTTTTTGGAAACCTACAATTGTCGGACCAAGACCCAGACTAAACTCGTTTACTCTTATTCCGTTAGCTTTTGCCAGCAAAAAATGCCCTAATTCATGAAATAATACAATTATACTAAATAATAAAATTGCAATAATAATACTTGTTAAACTCAATTTACCACCTACTATTTATAAATTCATACACTTCCTGTTCTGTCTTTAAAATCTCTTCAACATCAGGATTTTCTATAAACGAACAATTACCCATAGCTGCCTCAATAATCTCAGTAATCTGAAGATATGCAATTTTTCTATCCAAAAACATAGCAACAGCCTTTTCGTTTGCAGCATTAAATGCTGTAGTCAGATTGCCACCTTTTCTGCCAGCTTCCATAGCAAGCTTAAGACCTGCAAAAGTCTGGGTATCTGGCTTTTCAAAAGTCATACTGCTAAGTTCAAAGAGATTAAGTCTCTCACCTGACAAGGTCTTTCTATCTGGATAATACAAAGCATACTGTATAGGCAATCTCATATCAGGAGTCCCTAACTGTGCAATTACTGCACCATCCTCATATTCCACTGCTGAATGTATAACACTCTGTGGATGTACAACAACACAAATTTGATCCAAATCAACATCAAAAAGCCATTTTGCTTCAATAACTTCAAGACCTTTATTTACAAGCGTAGAAGAATCTATAGTAATCTTCCTTCCCATTGTCCAATTTGGATGCTTAAGAGCATCCTCCACTTGAATATTCTTGAGTTCATCAAGCTTCTTACCTCTAAATGGACCACCAGAAGCAGTTAATAGAATCTTGCTGATTTTATTATTTTCATTTCCCTGTAAAGACTGGAAAATAGCACTATGTTCACTATCTACCGGAAGAATTTTTACACCATACTCCTTTGCGAGAGGCATTATTATATGTCCTGCGGTGACAAGAGTTTCCTTATTTGCAAGTGCAATGTCCTTATGTGCTTTAATTGCTTCAATTGTAGGTCTTATTCCAAGCATTCCAACAATTGCCGTAACAAGAATTTCTGCTTCTTCAAAGACAGAAACTTCAATCAAGCCATCCATACCGCTACATACTTTTACATCAACATCTGACAAAGCAGTGCGAAGTGAGATAGCATCCTTCTCATCCCATACGCTTACCAGTTTAGGTTTAAATTCCCTAACCTGTTCTTCAACTAATCTAATATTGCTTCCGCATGATAATGCAACAACTTCTATGTCACCGTGCTCTCTCACAACATCCAGTGTCTGTGTTCCAATAGAACCAGTTGAACCAAGAATTGCTATTTTCCTCATAATGTACCTCCATAAGTGACAACTACATTAAATAATATGCCATATAAAAAATTATTGGAGCTGTAATAATCATACTATCAAAACGATCAAGAATTCCTCCATGCCCTGGAATAAGCTTACCATAATCTTTGATGTCATAATTTCTCTTAATAGCAGATGCAGTTAAATCACCAATCATAGATATCAAGCCGCCTACAGCTGAAATTGCTGCCAAAATAAAAATTTCGTACACAGCTATACCCATCTGATTCTTGAAAATAAATGCATAAAGTACTGTGAGAAGAAATGCTCCTACTACACCTCCAACTGCACCTTCAATAGATTTATTCGGTGAAAGCTTTGGTGACATCTTATGATTTCCAAAAGCCTTTCCCCACAATTTTCCAACACAATATGCACAAGTATCACATCCCCATGAACACAGGAACACTAACCAAACCAAATATGCCCCTTTATCCAGCATTCTAATCTGGTAAATAAATGAAAGCATCACTCCTACATAAAACAATCCAAAAAACGCTCCAAAGAGCTGATATGCCTCAAATTTTGGATAACTAAGAACATACACAAACATAAGTGCAATAATATATATCATGGCAACTACCATATTGTCTGATATAAAATTCCACTCAAGATTACAGTAAAAAACTATTGTAACCAAATAAGACACTATAGCAAGCAATGTCTTTTCTATCTTAAGTACTCTATATAATTCAAACATTCCAATAAGAGAAATAGCAAGCATTGCTGTCAGTAATACTTCATTTCCTGTAACCATAAGTACTATTGCTACAGCAACAAGTACTATTCCGCTTATTAATCTTGTCTTGAACATCTTGATTCCTCCACTATTCCTCGTTCTTCAATGCACCGAAGCGACGATCTCTATTATTATATGCTCTAACAGCTTCCTCTAATTCCGCCTTATGAAAATCAGGCCATGGAACATCTGTAAAATAAAACTCTGTATATGCAAGCTGCCATAAGAGATAATTTGACAGTCTCTGCTCTCCACTTGTTCTAATAAGTAAATCTGGATCTGGTAAATCCCTTGTATCCAAATAAGAAGAAAATTTATCTACATCCAAATCATCTATATTAAGCAGACCATTATCATGGTCTGATATTACCTGTTTCATTGCACGTAGCATCTCATCTCTACTGCCATAATTAATTGCAATAGTAAGATTTAAACCTGTATTTGAACTAGATGCTGACTCCAATTCCTCTATCTTCTTCTGGAACCTCTCTGATAAACGAGAGATTTCCCCGATAACTCTTACCCTCATATTATTCTTATCAGCTGTTTTAATACAGTTTTTAAGATAACTCTCTAAAAGAGTCATCAGTGCCTCTACTTCACTCTCCGGACGATTCCAGTTTTCTGTAGAAAAAGCATATAGTGTTAAATATTTAATTCCTAACTCGTTTGCTGCTTTACAAACGGTTTCAACATTCTTTGCCCCGACTGTATGACCATAATTTCTTGGCATCCCCTTACTTTTGGCCCATCTGCCATTTCCATCAAGAATTATAGCAACATGATTTGGAATTTTCATGATTTCTACCTCTCAATTTTTTTATGTGAAGTTATCGTATCATACAAAAATCCTATACAGTGAAAAACGGGACACGACAAAAGCCATGTCCCTAAAAATTATACTGTAAGAATTTCCTTTGATTTAGCCTCAATAGCTTTATCAATCTTTCCAACATAAGAATCTGTAAGTTTCTGAATATCATTTTCGATATCCTTTATCTCATCCTCTGATATATCCTCAGCCTTACCAGTTTTCTTAATATGATCAATTGCATCACGTCTGATATTACGGATTGCAACCTTAGTGTCCTCACCCTTTTTCTTGATATCCTTAGCAAGTTCTTTACGTCTATCCTCAGTTAAATCTGGGAAAACAAGACGTATAATCTTACCATCATTTGTAGGTGTAATACCGAGGTCAGACATCATAATTGCTTTCTCAATTTCCTTTACCATTGAGCCTTCCCATGGCTGAATCTGAATCATACGTGCCTCTGGTACACTAACATTAGCAACACTCTGAATAGGAGTTGGAGTTCCATAATAATCTACGCGAAGCTTGTCAAGCACATGTGGATTAGCACGTCCAGCACGGATTCCTGCATACTCATCAATAAGATTATTTAATGATTTCTCCATTTTCTCTTCGTATACTTTTAATCTATCGTCCATCATTACCTCCCGACTATACAGTTACCTTTGTGCCGTTAAATTCACCGGACAAAGCCTTTACAATACTATTTTCTTCATTAAGACCAAACACATACATCGGCATTTTATTTTCCATGCACATAATTGATGCTGTCAAATCTACTACTGCAAGTTTCTTATCAATCACTTCTTCTATTGAAACTTCATTATATTTTTTTGCATTAGGGTTAGACTTCGGATCACAGTCATATACACCATCAATTGCCTTGGCAAGATAGATTCCATCAGCCTCGATTTCAATAGCTCTAAGTACAGTTGCTGTATCTGTTGAGAAATAAGGATGACCTGTTCCTCCAGCAAAAAATACAACCATATTTCTTGAGAAGTACTTGTTAGCCCTATCCTTTGAAAACAATTTTGTCATTGAACCACACTCAAATGGTGTGAGTACTGATGTCATCATTCCAACAGATCTAAATATCTCTGAAACATAAATACAGTTCATTACTGTAGCAAGCATTCCAATCTGGTCAGCTTTTGTTCTATCAATAGTTTCACTAGTTCTTCCTCTCCAGAAGTTTCCACCACCGATAACTATTCCAACCTCGATTCCTCTATCAACAAGCTGTTTCACCTGCTTTGCAACTTCAGTTACAGTAGGTTCATCAAATCCATGATGTTTGTCGCCTGCCAAAGCCTCGCCACTGAGCTTTAATAAAATACGTCCCATAAAACGCTCCTTAACTATTTGCCTTCGAATAATCCCTGAACATCAATATCAGCATAGCACTGTGAGCAGAATCCTTCGATAACTGCACCATTATTAATCTGAACTGAACGAGATTTAATATTTCCCATGATAACAGCAGATGTATCAACTACTACTGGCCCCTGTACATCAATATCACCCTTAACTGCACCAGCAATAACTGCAGATGAAGCAGAAATATTACCAATAATCACAGAACCTGCACCAATCTTAACAGTTCCTGTACTAGCAACTTCTCCCTCAATCTTTGCAACATCAGCAAAGAACTCAGATGAACTTGTGTTACCATTGATTGTTCCTGTTACAACAATTTTTCCATTACATGACACATTACCATTAATTGTTCCCTGAATATCAAAAGAACCAGCAGACATAACGTCTCCCTTTAAAACTGTGCTTGCTGTAATTAAAGATGTTTCATCCTCCACTACATCTGGATTTACCATGTTATTCATTGTTGTATCACTCATTGATTTCACACTCTCCTCTTTTGTTATTGGTGTTGATGCCATAGTCTGTGCTGCACCAACTCTCTCTGTCATTGTAGGCATACTTGCCTTTGGCTCCTCAACTTTCTCTAACAAACCATCAAGTTTTGAAAGCTCAGATGCCACATCGACTTCTTCTCCTAGTGTATCTACCACAAGGTTATCCACGTTTTCTGTTGTCTCAACTTCTTCACCGCCTGGAACAAGTTCATTAACAGCTGAAGACAAGTCATCTTTGAACTCCTTAAATAATCCCATACTGTTTCCTCCATTTAGTATCATTCAACACTATATGCTTTGATATATTGAACGACATATGTATTCTCATCAATCGGCAAAATCTCTGCCTGCATGTTTTGCAGAGCATCAACCAGAGGTCCTATAGCCTCAGCCGTTGTTGACTTGTTAGAATTGTCATGCAAAAGCACAACTGATGTTTTGTATTTCGAAACGCCCTCAGTGACATTTTTTACAATATCTTCAACTGTGTAATCATTTGCTGCATCTCCAGCTGAGACGTTCCAATCAAAATATGTAACATTCTTTTGATTTAATATACTAACAAATTCAGCCATATTTACATTGCTGATTTCATTACTGCTTCCACCAGGAAAACGATAAAACTTAGAATCAGTGCCTGTCAGGTTATATATATAATCGTGAATCTGTGTATAATCAGAATCAAAAGCATCTGTAGAAGAATAAATTGTACTATATTTGTTGCAATAGGAATTCATTCCTATTGTATGGCCTTCATTTACAATTCTTTGATAAACAGCTTGATTTTCTTCTGTGTCATCACCAGAAACAAAAAAGGAAGCTTTAATTCCTTTTGCAGCCAGAGCATCCAAAATCAAATCTGTATTTTCACCTGGCTCAGAATCAAAGGTCAAATAAACATAATGGGTATCACCATCTACTGCCATGTTGTCCTCTGTATCTATTCCGGTAATCACATTTGCATATGCATCATCAATATTTTCACTGGATATTTCTTCCGATTCCACATCTGGTTTTTCCGAAGAAACCTCATTGTTAGCTCCAGAATTAATAAATTTGTTCAATTTAATGTTAGTTTTAATAAGACAAATACACAGCACAATTATAGAAATAAAAGACACCAGCATCCATATAGAGATTGTCATGATAATACCAGTCTTTATACGGTTAATCCTTTTCCTTCTATCTCGTTGTTGTTGTAGTTTATCCTGCTCTTCTGTACTCATATAGACCTCCAGAGAGTAATTTCCTTTTCTATTTTATCATATTTTGTTATGTTGTAAAGAATAAAAAAGTATTTATCATTTTGTTTTAAATTAAAAGACCGTAAGGATTTTCCTTACGGTCCCAAATCTCACTTCTAGAAATTATGCGTTCATCTGTGCAGCAACTTCTGCAGCAAAATCCTCATTTTTCTTTTCCATTCCCTCGCCTACTTCGAAACGAACGAATTTTGTGATAACAAGATCTTTGTTTACAGACTCGATGTACTTAGCTACTGTCTGCTTTCCATCCTCAGCCTTAACATAAACCTGATCCAATAATACAACATCCTTAAGCTGTTTGTTGATACGGCCCTTTACCATTCCTTCTTTTACCTGGTCTGGCTTAGCTGCTTCCTTAGGATCAGCCTCAATCTGAGCTCTGATAATCTCTGTCTCGTGCTCAATGTATGACTGCTCAACATCTTTATCTGAAATATACATTGGATTAAGGGCTGCAATCTGCATTGCAATATTTGTCATAGCCTCTTTAGCAGCATCATCAGATGCTCCATTAGCAGCAACTAAAACACCAATTCTTCCGCCACCATGAATATATGAAACAACTGTATCTCCAGAAACTTTCTCAAATCTACGAATAGAAAGCTTCTCTCCAATTGTAGCAGTCTTCTCAACAAGAATATCCTTTACTGTCTGTGTTGAATCATTGATACATTTCTCCTCAAGGAATGCTTCAATATCCTGTCCATCTTTACCACCCTGGAGTGATGTAGCAAGTGCCTGCTCAGCAACAGCCTGTACAAAAGTCTGGAATGTCTCATTCTTAGCAACGAAGTCTGTCTCAGAGTTAACCTCTACTACAGCAGCAGTATTTCCGTTAACTGCAGCACGAGCAATACCCTCAGCAGCAATTCGTGAAGCCTTCTTCTCTGCCTTAGCCTGTCCATTCTTTCTTAAGAACTCAACAGCCTCGTCCATGTTTCCGTTTGTCTCATTTAAAGCCTTTTTACAATCCATCATTCCTGCGCCTGTCATCTCACGCAGCTCTTTAACCATAGCAGCTGTAATTGCCATTTTATTTTCCTCCATATTCACTTAGAGGTGGCCACTGGGGTCACCTCATATATTTTTATTAATAATTACTCTTCTACTGGAGCTTCCTCAACTGTCTCCTCAACAACAACTTCCTCAGCGCCCTGCTTTGCCTCAATAACAGCATCTGCCATCTTAGAAACAATAAGCTTAACTGCTCTGATTGCATCATCGTTACCAGGAATAACATAATCTAACTCATCTGGATCACAGTTTGTATCAGCGATACCGATAAGTGTAATTCCAAGTGCCTGAGCCTCCTGAATACAGATATGCTCTTTCTTAGGATCAACAACAAAGATAGCATCTGGGATTCTCTTCATATCCTTGATTCCACCGATATTCTTCTCAAGCTTATCCCACTCTTTCTTAAGTGCAATAACTTCCTTCTTAGGAAGAACATCAAATGTTCCATCTTCTGCCATTGCCTCAATCTCTTTAAGTCTTGCAATACGGCTCTGGATTGTGCGGAAGTTTGTAAGCATTCCACCTAACCATCTCTCATTTACATAGTACATTCCACAACGCTCAGCTTCGCTCTTGATAGCATCCTGTGCCTGCTTCTTTGTTCCTACGAAAAGAATTGTTCCACCCTGAGCTGCAATATCAGAAATTGCATCATAAGCCTCATCTACCTTCCCTACAGACTTCTGTAAGTCGATGATGTAGATTCCGTTACGCTCTGTGTAGATGTATGGAGCCATCTTAGGGTTCCATCTTCTTGTCTGATGTCCAAAATGAACACCTGCTTCAAGTAACTGTTTCATTGAAATAACGCTCATTTTAATTACCTCCATTTGGTTGTTTACTTCCGTGTGTTTCCCATCTTAATTGCCATCGGACAAGCGTTTTTCCGACACCGGCATTAATCCGCACACGTGCTTTATAGTTTTTAAGCCTTTGGCATTATAACATGTCAAAGGTTTAATTGCAAGATTTATTTAAGAGCTTCTACAATTTCTTCGAAAGTTGCTCCTACCTTTATCTGGTATTCTCCAGCATGCAGTGTATGCGAAACTCCTGTCTCACCCAAATATTTTCTGAAGGCTTCTACATCATTGATAATGCCATCTTCATATAACTTTTCAGCCACATTCCTTGCAATATCTCCCTGTTCAATCACAAGGCTGACATATTCCGACTCCAACTCTCCAGAATCACCTGTTATTTCATTAACAGTCTGATCATCGATCGGTTTATTTATATTTTCATCCAAACTCTGAATCTCATCATTTGAGTTACTATCATTTTCATCATTTGAGTTACTATCATTTTCATCATTGTTACTCTCGTCCGTAACACTCGGTTCCTCTTCTTCATTACTGTCGAAATCATTTCCAACAGCCTCTGTCAATTCAATTCCATTACTGTCTTCAACAACACTTGTATCCTTTGATTTATTGCCATTTGAAAAAATCATAAGAATCACACATGTAAAAATGATTCCAAGGCCCAATCCTCTTAAATAATACTTTAGTCTCACCTGTTTTCTCCTTTATGTAGTCCTATTACAAGTCTAACCTCTCCAAGACCACATCCTAAAAGTCTTGCAATTTCCACATCACTTTTACCTTCTGAATGTAATTCCATAATCGTTTCATTGTCAATCTTCTCAAAATCTTCCAGTGTATCTCCAGCTGTTTCAAAACTCTTGGCATCGACTTTTAAAGAATTAATTTCAAGGTCTTTTTTTTCTTTTTTCTCTGCCTTTATTGGTTTGCTGTTAGTTGTTGCACTAACCGGCTTCTTCATATTTGCCTTGTTTAAAGAATCAGAGGTTTTTACTACAGATTCCGAAATTGCGATTGAATTTTTTCTCTGTTCAAACTCAGCCGTTGCCCCCGCAAGCCTCTCTATCATTTCATTTTCAGAATTACGTAAATTAGTTGAAAATTCCTGCAGGCTTGATGCGAGTTCCGTCAAATCTTTATGTTTATCATTCAACATACTGTATAAAAACATGATTTCATTATGAGATTTATTTATAGACTCCAAAACGGTATCACTAAATTCACTTATTCCATTAATTTTCTCATTTGTTTCACGTTCTAAGGCTCTCTTTGTAGTTTCAGTTGTCTCATCTATTCCATTCTCTATAGCCAGCTGTATCTCATTCTTTGCCAACTCTAACTGTTTATTTACAATCAGTCTCAGCTCTTCCTCGCTCATTTTTGCAATTTGGTCTATATCATGTTTTGATAACTTGTCAGAAACAAAAAAACTTCCCACCAAAAACACAACACCTATAATTATCAATGTAATTTCTAATGCAGTCATTATATTCCCTCTATATTTTTATATCAAAAGTACCCACGGAATTTTTCTTAATAACCTGATCTTTTTCCGTAGGCTTTTTTTTCTTTTTTCTAAATCTTCCACCATCACCGAAATATTGATTTCCACTGCCCTCTGACTCACTGTTTGTCTTAGCAGTTTCATTCGCATCCGAAACATGGTGTGCTAAAGTATCCTCTCTTTTATCAACCTGAACCTGTATATTCTGTTGATGTTGTATAGGCTTTGCATCCTCCTGATGCTTTAACTGTGCAACATCATCAGTTCTCTGTATCATCCCATTAAAATCAACTGGTCTAATTGTCATACTAGCTCCCCTTCATCAATCAACTAAGATATCCATATAAGGTCCCATTATTTTTTTCATTTTAATCAGAGATTTTGTATGCAATTGCGATACTCTTGATTCAGACACATCTAGAATTTTACTAATTTCCTTAAGTGTCATCTCCTCATAATAATACAACTCAATCACCTTACGTTCCTTCTCCGTCAAACACTCAAGAGCTTCTGTTAAAGTCTTTTTTAATTCATCTTTTGCAATCACCTCTTCAGGTTGTGCAAAATGAGAATTATGTGTCGTATCCATTGCCGGTTCCGTTCCTGTCTCTTCAAACTCGGTCATAGAAACAAGATTGGTAACTTTAAGTTGTGACTGCCAGCTTAGAAGCTCCTCTTCAGAAATTCCAAGTTCCTTTGCCAGTTCTTCATCACTGGCAGTTTTTCCTGTACGCACTTCGATTTGTTTTATTGCCTCTTCAAGTTTTCTTTGACGCTGTCTCACAGTTCTTGGAATCCAGTCCATTTTTCTAATTTGGTCTAAAATGGAACCACGAATTCTAAGACTTGCATACGTTTCAAATTTTACATTTTTGTCAGCATCAAATTTATCAATAGCATCAATAAGTCCAAATATTCCATACCCAACCAAATCATCATACTCAACATTATGTCCCAAGTACATGCTCAATCTTCCAGCAACAAGTTTGACTAACTGCGAATATTCAATTATCAATTGTTCTCGCAATTCACGTGTAGGTTTTTTCTGATAATCCTTCCAAAGCTTTTCCTTATCTACTGTCTTCATTCAACCACCCATAGTTATTCTTCTGATGATTCGATTTTCTCATCAGTATTGATATTCTCAATATCATCAAGCTTTCCAGCTTCATTCTCCTCGGATTGTTTTTTCTGATTGTCATCACCTAAATCTTTAAAATTCATGTCAATAACAATCTTAACAACCACACCTATAATATAGAATATAATCAGAACAATTAAAAGTCTTTTCGTGAAATCCAGCAAGCTCATTCCCGATAACATTGTATATAAGCAGTTAACCACCCCTGCCAAAAGCATCACAAGTGCTGGTATATATTTTGTTTTCATAATTAAATCACCTTTTCCGGCTTTCCAACTGCCTTGATTATGTAATTACCATTTTCACAATCAAGCACAACTGTACGTCCATAATTCAAGCCTGTATCTTCTGCAATCAGACGTATCTTTAATTCTTTAAGCATAATTTTTGCTTCCTCAGCATTGCGCTCTCCAACATTTCCAACATTTGAAAGACCACTGACCTCGAACATTTTTGCCCCACCAGCAATCTTTGCTACCATCCTTGAAGGACTTGCTCCATTGGCAATCATTTTATTGTACAGTTCTCTAATTCCTGTGTCCCCAAATTTGGCAATATTTGAATTATTTTTTAATTTAGTACTATCTGGCAGCATATAATGCACCAGTCCCCCCACTTTTGCTACAGGATCATACAAAGTAAGTCCTATACATGAGCCTAGACCCAAGGTTGTCAGAGAATCTGGAGCTTTTGCAATATTAAGATCTGCCATTCCAACCTTAATCACATTTCCCATTCAAAAATACTCCTATACCTGTATTCCTAACGCACCTAGTATCTTTTCATATGAATCTGGATCTGGCATTAATATGTAGTAACCATTCATTACAACATCATCCCCAAATTCAGTTTCAATAAACAAAGCATTGTCCCCATACTGTCCAAATTGAATTGCTGGAACACTAAGTATAGCCGCAGCCATATCTACAGCAATAAAAGGTATAGAAGGCTGAATTCTTAAATTTGTCATGCTTGATAAAGCTGACAAATATGAAGCAGCAATAATATTTCCAATCTCTTTCATTGCCGAAAGATCCATCTCATCAAATGGTTCATTATATGAAGGGTCTCTCATCATAAGCTTATTAACAAGAAAATGAGCTGAAGGCAACTCCATTAAAAACATCATACTTCCTGTAATATCTTCACACACCTCAAGAAAGATTCCTACTACAGTCTCCTCCTCTGGGCAAATAGCCTCACCCAGTTTTGAAGCATCTAAAAGCTGAACCTTAGGTACATTCATCTCCATCTTAGTTCCCAACATACTGGCGATAGAAGTTGTAGCATTACCTGCACCTATATTACCAATCTCTTTAAGTACATCCATGTACATTTCATTAATATTATTCAATGAAAAAGTGCTCATAAATTTCCTCCAATTTTATATAGTGAGGCCCAAGGAACCTCACTATAATAAACTAATTATTATCTTTTTCGTCAATGATAGCGCTTAATTCAAATAAAGAAATAAGCTCGTCCCCATTTTTTCCTACCCCATTGATAAATAAATCTTTTCCAGGAGTTCCTGTGTCTACATTAGGTGTTTCAATCTCATCTGTCACTAATGTAACAACCTCACAGACCTCATCAACAATCAGACCAAGTTCTCCCTTTTCTTCAAGTTTAAGAATAATGATTCTTGATGCATTAGTAAATACATCATCTTCTAACCCCATCTTAATACGAGCACTCATTACAGGGACAATCTCACCACGTAAATTAATTATTCCCTTGAACCAAACCTGAGCTTTTGGAACTCTGGTAATCTTCTGTAAGCGAATAATATTGTCTACGTATCCGATATCTATTCCAAATTTCTCGCCCCCAATTCTGACAACGATAAACTGTTTGGTTTCTTTCTCAGTTGTATCTATAATATCTGCCATATTTCTTCGCCTCCTATTACATAAGTGTATTAACATCAAGTATCAATGCCACTTCACCATCACCAAGAATAGTTGCTCCACTGATAAGCTTGTTTCCGTTAATATATTTACCAAGTGACTTAATAACTATCTCCTGCTGTCCAATTAAATTGTCAACAACAAGACCTGCCTGAGCATCACCCTTCTGAACAATAACAACAGTAAGATGATCTGGCTCTTCCTCCTTAGGTTCAATATCAAGCATTTTATCAAGTCTTATAATAGGAATTACACTTCCACGCAAATGAATAACTTCCTTTGCCTGAACATATTTAATATCATTAACAGAAATATCTTCGATATTAGAAATAGAGCCTAATGCAATAGCATATTTCTCATCTCTGATTTCAACCATCAAAGCCTGAATAATTGCAAGTGTAAGTGGCAATCTTACTGTGAAAATCGTTCCTTTTCCAAGTTCTGTTGCGACTTCCACATCACCACCAAGCTGCTCAATACCAGACTTTACTACATCAAGACCTACACCTCGGCCCGAGATATCGGTAATCTGCTTTGCCATCGAAAAGCTTGGCATAAAAAGGAAATTGACAATTTCTTTCTGAGACATACTATCAGCCTGCTCTGCTGTGACAATTCCACGCTCAATAGCTTTTCTTTTAACAGCCTCTGTATCTATACCATTACCATCATCACCAACTTTGATAACTACGTTATTACCTTCCTGATATGCATTAAGGAAAATAGTTCCAGTCTCTGGTTTACCCCTTTCCGCACGAAGCTCTGCACTCTCAAGTCCGTGATCAGCTGAGTTACGAAGCAAATGCTGTAAAGGATCACCAATCTGATCCACTACTGTTCTGTCTAATTCTGTATCCTCACCTGTAATAACAAGATCCATCTTCTTGTTAAGTGTTCTTGCCAAATCTCTAATCATTCGAGGATATTTCTGTGTAACACTCTCAATTGGAACCATTCGAACCTTCATAACAGATTCATGAAGGTTAGTTGTAATTCTCTCAAGGTATTCTATCTGATCGTGTAAGTTCTGGCTGTTATCCTGCCCATCACTTGAACTAATTGAAACAAGAGAATTCTTTGCAATAATAAGCTCTGAAACCTGATTCATAAGAAGATCAAGTTTCTCAATATCTACCCTGACAGTACGGCTTGTAGCCGGTTTTCCCGCTCCAGTCTTCTTTGCAGGTGCAGCAGTTTTATTTTCCACTGCCTTTGGTGCAGGTGCAGCCTGCTCATTTTTAATTTCTGTTGGGGCATTTTCAACCTTTGCAGGCTCAGCTACTGCCTCTGCCGGCTCCTCCCCTTCAATTCTAAAGGTTGTAACTTCACCGCATGCAACCTTTTCTACCTCTGATACATTTTCAGCTGCAGCCTTTATCTTAGCCATGTCTTCAGTAGCAGCTACAAGGAAACTAAAATTAAGTTCGAATTTTTCATCTTCGATATCCTGTGAACTTGGTCTGTATACAAGAATCTCCGAAAAATCTTCTACCGCTCTAAATACCAAAAATGCTCTAGCAGCCTTTAACAGACATTCCTTCTGTATATAAACTGTAAAGCCATATATCTTCTTTCCATCAGAAATAGCAGCATCAATCGATTTCTTTTCACCATCTGTAAGTTCTATTGACGAATACTTCTCATCATCTGAAGAAGAACTTTCCTGTGATTCTCCAATTTTCTCTTCCGCTGCTGCAGAAGTACTTTCGACAACCTCACCATTTGCTTTTGCAATGAAATCATTTAATTCTTTGATTATTAGTTCATTGTCCTCAGTTCCTTCATCGGAGCTTTCCTTTATATTCTCAACATATTTATCAATTGCATCCAAACACTTAAATAAAAGATCAATCATAGAACTGTCTACTTTAATTTTATCACTTCTAACTTCCTGGAATACATTCTCCATATCATGAGTCAAGTGTTGCATTCTCTTGAAGCCCATTGTTCCTGCCATACCCTTTAATGAGTGAGCTGCTCTGAATATTTCATTAATGGTATCCTTATTATCAGGCTCCTGCTCAAGTGTCATAATACAATCAGACAATGTCTGAATATGTTCCGAACTTTCATCGATAAAAATCTCTAGATACTGACCAACATCCATTTATCTTACCCCCACATTCTTTGTGATAGTTTTAGCGACATTATTCAGGGTAACGACCTCATCAACCACTCCAGCCTCAGCAATTGCCTTTGGCATACCATATACAACACATGTTTCAGCACTCTGTGAAATCACATAAATCGGTTTCTTCTTACAAAGGGAAAGAATACCGTTTGTGCCATCCGCACCCATTCCAGTAAGAACAACACATACCACTTCATCATATCCACATTCTGTAAGTGAATCATATGTGATATTTGCACATGGTTTAAGGCCACCAATTGCTGGCATATCATTCAAAGCAATCTTATGGGTTCCGTCAGCATTCCGTTTTACCGTCATATGCTTTCCACCCGGAGCAACATACACATGCCCCTTCTCAAGCTTATCTCCTTCTTCTGCCTCTTTTACCTCAACCTCACTTATCTCATTCAGTCTATCAGCCATAGATTTTGTAAACCCTGCTGGCATATGCTGTACAAGAACCATTGGAGCAT
>CAMFPD010000032.1 GCA_945971355.1 uncultured Lachnobacterium sp. | reverse complement strand
TGGATAATATTCTATTATTTCGCCTTCATTAATACATCTTGTAAGATCAGAAATAATTAAAATACTTTTTAAAGTGTTCAGGTTCAAACCGGGTCTTTGACACTTTCATTTTTAAAATATTATACAGAATCTTTTATATTTGAATACAGGACTAATTGCAGATGCAAATTCAAATGCAATGTCTTTATGCGCGTATGTACCACCATACTTGCCGCGCTTCACAAAAATTCTAGTGTATTTCTATTTCTCAACCAGTTTTTAATCACATCCGCAGCTCTTACATTATCTGACTTTGCAATTGCCATATCTGTAATACAAATATAATCATCAATTTCATTTGTTGAAACAGTAATTGGAATGTCTTGAACTGTGATAATCTTATTCTTTGCCATAGTTTTCCCCCTTTTCCTTCAATCCATCATAATATGCCTTATATCTATAAGCAGTCCTTCTACTAATATCTCCCTGTTCCACAATCTCCATTATTTTCATACCTCTTTCATACTTCTCTGCAAAATCATTGTAAGAAGCCAGCCAAGCAGCATCGTGCTTCTTTCGTCCACCAGTATTCCTATTCTTGTATACATCTAGTTCTACCTTTAACTTCTCATTTTCTACTTCTAATTCTTCAATACGTTTTAAAGCATCTTCTAAGGTCTTAATGTCCATATTGCCCTCCAAGCCCTATCAATAAACATGTGCCACATTTCTCTTTGACACCATATTAACTCTACTTTACATATGTGTCAATTTATATTTTTGACACATAAGACTTTGCCAAAGATTACTATTATATCCTTTCAAAAATTTGCAAAAAAAGCATATGCTCCTGCAAATTTACAGGAACATATGCTTAACGCTTATTTTTTATTCAATTTTACATATCGTCAAATATTATTTTACCGCATAGAAAGAAACACCTTCCTGTACATAGCTTGAAATTGACGGAAGTGTATTGTACTCATTCGCATCTGTTGTCAAATGATGCATACCATTTAACTCTTCAGCATATAATCTATAGATTGGCTTTGAACCGCCAGAATAGAATACTGGATTTCCGTTGTTGTCTACCTGCCATTCTGTTGCCCCAGTAAGAATTTTTACTTCATTTGTATCTGTCGTATACAAATGATTAAGGAGTACAGGATTATATAATCTATAAACAGGTGTTCCGCTGTTTGGAGCAGTCCAACCTATTCCTTCATATGTCCAATCTGGATATATGCTTGAATTTAACACGTCCCTCTCATTTGCATCTGTTGTATAAAGATGTTCTCCGTTTGCAGAATTATACAATCTATAAATTGCTACACCTTCTGTCACTGTTGATGTTCCTGAAGATGTTGACTCTATCGGTGTTTGCATAACCTCACCACCTTCTGTTGAGTCATTACTTACAACAGAAATAGTATAATAATGTTCTTTTTTTTGGTCTAAATCAAAATAATTATACAACTCGATATAATAATACCCAGAATCAATTGCTGTAAAAGAATACACATCAACAGCATTAGCGTCATCATGAACAAAACGAAACCCAACCGATGTATCATCTCCATTTGGCTCAATCAATCTAACCAACAATGATGTATCCTCGTAAAACATAAAATAATTTGTCATCTTAAGTGAATATGACTTTCCAGCCTCCAGATTAATCTTTAAGTAGTCAACATCTGTTGTCCTTCTCTCAGAATAAAGAGAATATGATCCAATCTCTCCTGCATAAACATCTCCAACGCTAATCTCTGTTGCCTCTCCCTTTGTTTCATTTGGCTCAGTCTCAACAATTGTTGCCGCTTTAACATTCATCGGTGATATTACAAGTCCAGTCACCATAATGCCTGCCAGTACTCCTGTTACCCATTTTTTCATCATAAATCTTATCCTCCTTGCACATTAATAATCTCTCAGAATCTTTAAGCCAGTAAATATAAGGCTTTCAGATTCCTTTTTTATTAAAATCCCCCACTTTTTTGTCAAAAACACTTGACAAATCCATCGAAAAATGCGGCGCTTCGCGCCCTTATTTATAAGACATATTTTTCGATTGGAGGCGATTTTATTTGTTACCTGTTAACTGTGGCAGTCATTCCGACTACCAAAACTTTGTTGTTAATAATTTACGTAAATATTATCCTAACCACAGTTCACCTTGCCACAAAAGACAATCCACGATTAATTAACATACCGCCGCGTGACAGTGACGAATGGAAAACGGAATTTAATGCAAGAACTTCTGCAGAACGTTCTAATAAACGTGAGAAATATGATTTTCTATTAGAAAACGGCAGACACCGCTCTACTATGATGTGGTACTGCCGCCTCTATAACATCATGATGTTGCAACATCTTGATGCATAGGATTTGCCCTTTGAATCCACCCTACAAAAATTGATTTTAGAAGTGGCATAATCCTATGATTATTATACACCTTTTTAAGGCATAGCGACAGTTATGTCTGTTTCTCATGCTTATTTTTATTCCTTTCGGATAATGTTCACTTTTCAATGTTCTTTACCAGCTGTGCTGGATATAATCACTCAGGATTCCGAGAGATTATATTATAGATTTTATATAAAATAATAGCTATCGCCCTACTTAATAACAATCCCGTCAAAGAAACTGTTTCCCTTTTTAAAATTGCGCTCCTTATTTCCTGTTTTATTCTTATTACCTGAATTACGGTTTTTGTTGTGGGACTCATTCGCTTTTTTACCCACATTCACTTTCTTCTCTGGTTCTTTTATTTCTTTCTTCTTAGCTCCAGGCTCACCTGTTCCAAGCTTCATTGTAAGCTGGATTCTCTGCTTCTTTTCATCTACACTGAGAACCTGAACATCCACAATATCTCCAACACTTACAGCCTCAAGAGGATGCTTGATAAATCTGTCACAAATCTCCGAAATATGTACAAGCCCATCCTGATGTACTCCAATGTCCACGAAGCATCCGAAGTCGATTACATTTCTGACCGTTCCCTTGAGCACCATTCCTGGTTTAAGGTCCTTAATCTCAAGTACATCGCTTCTAAGAATTGGCTTAGGCATGTCCTCTCGTGGATCACGAGCTGGTTTCTCAAGTTCTTTCACTATATCTCTAAGTGTAAGCTCACCTACACCTACTTCATTTGCAAGTGCTTCGTAATCGCTTACCTTCTTTGAAATTCCCACTACGTTTCTTGATGCCACATCATCCATTGTGTATCCAAGTTTTTCAAGCACAGCCTTTGTAGCATCATAAGACTCTGGGTGCACTCCAGTTCCATCCAGTGGGTTCTCGCCCCCTGTAATTCTCATGAAACCTGCACACTGCTCGTATGCCTTTGGTCCAAGCTTAGCAACCTTGAGAAGCTCTGAACGTGACTTAAACTGTCCGTTTGCCTCTCTGTACTCTACTATATTTTTTGCAATCGTTTTAGAAATTCCTGAAATATACTCAAGGAGTGATACTGAAGCTGTATTCAAATCTACTCCTACCTTATTTACACAGTCCTCTACAACTCCGCCCAATGCATCCGAGAGTTTCTTCTGGTTCATATCATGCTGATACTGTCCAACTCCGATTGACTTTGGATCAATCTTTACAAGCTCTGCCAATGGGTCCTGAAGTCGTCTAGCCATGGATGTTGCACTTCTCTGTCCTACATCAAAATTAGGGAACTCCTCTGTTGCAAGCTTACTTGCTGAATAAACAGATGCACCCGCCTCATTTACGATAATGTACTGTACAGGAACTGGTATCTCCTTTAAAAGTTCAACGATAACCTGCTCAGACTCACGGGATGCTGTTCCATTTCCCAGAGAAATAAGAGTTACATTGTATTTTGAAATAAGCTGCTTCATAACAGCCTTTGCCTCTTCCACCTTATTTTGTGGTGCAGTTGGATAAATAACTGTTGTGTCCAATACTTTTCCAGTTGGGTCTACAACTGAAATCTTGCAGCCTGTTCTAAAAGCAGGGTCCCAGCCTAATACAACCTGTCCCGCAATTGGAGGCTGCATAAGAAGCTGCTCAAGGTTCTTTCCGAACACCTTAATAGCTCCGTCCTCTGCCTTATCTGACAAGTCATTTCTGATTTCACGCTCTATGGCTGGTGCAATAAGTCTGTCATAGGCATCTGCAATAGTTTCTTTTAAAATTGCAGTTGTCTGCTCATTTGTTTCTGTTACTATCTGTTTCTCAAGGTATCTGAGAATATCCTCTGTTGGAGCCTCTACCTTGACAGTGAGAATCTTCTCCTTCTCTCCTCTGTTAAGTGCAAGTGTTCTGTGTCCTGCAACCTTTGAGAGAGCCTCATCATACTCATAGTACATCTCATAGACAGATTCCTCTTCAGGATTCTTTGCGGAGGATACAAGTCTACCCTTGTCCATTGTCATCTCACGGATTTTTGTTCTGTAATCAGCCTCATCAGAAATCATCTCAGCGATAATATCCTTAGCTCCTGCGATAGCATCCTCCACTGTCGCAACTTCCTTCTCTGGATTAACAAATGCTTCTGCCTCTGCAAATACATCGCTAACCTGCTGCTCCATAATGAGATTTGCAAGTGGCTCAAGTCCCTTTTCCTTTGCAATTGTGGCTCTTGTTCTTCTCTTTGGTCTGTATGGTCTGTACAAATCGTCTACAGCAACCTGTGTCTGGGCCGCAAGAATCTGCGCCTTAAGTTCCTCTGTGAGCTTGCCCTGTTCCTCTATGCTGGAAAGAACAGTCTGCTTTTTCTCCTCCAAATTGCGAAGGTATACAAGTCGGTCATATAGATTACGAAGAATCTCATCATTTAATGCCCCTGTCTTCTCCTTACGGTATCTGGCGATAAATGGAATTGTATTTCCCTCATCGATAAGTCCAACTGCTGCCTCTACCTGACTTTTCTTAACGCCTAACTCTTCGGCGATTTTTGCAATTATATCCATTTTTGTTTCCTTTCAAAAATAATTTTCAAAATAATATTTCTTCAAAAGATTACTCTTTCAGTATTATATATGAAGTGCTACAATAAAATCAACTTTGTTAGGAGGTAATTATGATAGACAAAAGATCTCACGGAATGGAAACTGCTGCACTTGTGCTTGCTCTCATCTCCATTTCCACTTGTACATGTATTTATTTATCTATTCCTTTGGGGGCACTAGCAGTTATGTTTGCTCTTTTATCAAAGGGAGGCGAAACAACCTTAAACTCAAAAAGTAAACTCGCACTGTGTCTGGGAATTGCAGGCATGGTTCTGACAGCCCTTCTGTATACATTCTCATTTTTGACTCTGCTCAGAGAGTACGGAAGCTTACAGGGTATTGTTGATGCCTATACTCAAATGACTGGAATTGACTACAACGAATTAATTGAGGAGATGTACTCCACATATTAAAATAAACATATTTTTGACAATCCAATTAACTGTGATTATTACTAAAGCTATCCAGATATATATTACTCTAAAGTTCATCCCTATTTTAATTCTGTGCTTTGACAGCCTCTCAACTGTCTGCGAAAGCATAAACCATCCACCCAATATAAAGGTGTACGGCACTAAAGGATGAAATTTAAAGGACCTGACTATCTCTCCTCTGAAAAAGGAAAAAACTGCTCTTGTTCCACCACAGCCTGGGCAATACAACCCAGTAATCTTGTGGAACATGCATGGCGGAACATAGTTCAAAATGGTCTTTCCCTTGATATATATTATTGCTGCTCCTATTGTCATCATGGCAATGAGAATCCAGCCCGCTATATAAAAATACTTATTCATCTGTGGCTCTGGTTTCATATCAGTCTCCATTTCTATGATTAAGTATAGTATAGCTTTAAGTCTTTGAGTTTGTCAAAAATACGAGTAAATGCTATTATTTTTGTAAGGAGTTATTTTTACCATGAACACATGCAAACAATTAAAAGCCGCCGCAAGAGAAAACCTCATGGGCAAATATAGAATCACAATGGGAGCTTTTTTAATTATTATGGTAGTAACCATGATTATCGAACTCCCTTTTTCACGTTTAATTAACGGAGCTGCAACTCCAACTTCAAACTACATCCTTTACTATGCAGCAGAATTTCTAATCGCCATTTTAGCTGGTGTTCTTCAGATTGGTTTATTTCGTATGCATCTATCGATTGCCCGCAAAAAAGAATTTAAGGTATCGGATGTTTTCTTCTGCTTCCGAAATCACACTGACAGATATATAATTGGATATTTCATTATGTTTATCATTTCAACAATCGGAATGGCACCTGCAATGTATGTTTACTTTTTCTGCGATGCCACCGTTGAAAATGTCCCATTAATTATAGTTTTACTTTTATTATCCATGGTTTTATCAATTGGTATCAGCCTCGTTTTTGCGTTGGTTTTTTACGTAATGCTTGATAATGAAAATGTGAGTGTTATTCATTGCTTTAAAATTGCTGTTTCTCTGATGAAAGGAAACATCGGCAGACTATTTCGTATTTATTTAAGTTTTATTGGTATGTGGATTCTTGTAATTCTCTCTTTTGGTATTGGCTACCTGTGGTTTGAGCCATACAGAATTCAAACCTATACGTTATTCTATTTAGACATTACACATGAAAAAGAAATGGGCTAAGTGCCCATTTTTTTAATATAGTAAACTACATTTTATTCTAAGGAGGAGTTTTTTATGAATGAAAAAAAAGACGTCATTCGTGACGCACGTGCCCTCGGCACTCCAAAAATGCTGATTCTTGGATTGCAGCATATGTTTGCCATGTTCGGAGCAACAATCCTTGTTCCTATTCTGGTAAACGGTTACTTCGGAACAGGTGAACAGGTTTTATCTGTACAGGTTACACTAGTATGTGCTGGTCTTGGAACCTTGCTTTTCCATGTATGTTCCAAATTTAAGGTTCCTGCCTTCCTCGGTTCGTCCTTTGCATTCCTTGGCGGTTTCTCAACTATTGCAAGCCTGGACAAGGGTGAATTTGCCACAATGTCTGAGGCGGACAAGTTGGCTTGTGCCTGCGGTGGTATTTTCGTAGCTGGTATTTTATACCTTGTGTTAGCACTTATCATCAAGCT
Source organism: uncultured Lachnobacterium sp. (assembly GCA_945971355.1). Taxonomy (GTDB): domain Bacteria; phylum Bacillota; class Clostridia; order Lachnospirales; family Lachnospiraceae; genus Roseburia. The sequence continues at coordinate 8,256 of CAMFPD010000032.1, read as the reverse complement.
TGTAGGTGTTAAGAAGGTTATGCGTTTCCTTCCACCTGTTGTTACTGGCCCAATCATCATCTGTATAGGACTTGGACTTGCACCATCTGCTGTTTCAAATGCTTCTACCAACTGGCTTATCGCATTTGTCGCTTTAGCAGTTATTATTGTTTTTAATATCTGGGGAAAAGGAATGTTCAAAATCATCCCTATCCTCTTAGGTGTTGTTATCTCATATGCCTTTGCACTTGTACTTCACCTTTGTGGTTTCACAAATCCAGATGGATCTGCAATTCTTAATTTTGCTGGTATCGCTTCTGCGTCATGGGTTGGATTACCACCTTTCCAGCTGCCTAAATTTAACCTCACAGCAATCCTTGTTATGGCACCAATCGCCATTGCAAGTATGATGGAGCATGTTGGTGATATGTCTGCCATATCTGCTACTGTAGGTGAAAACTTCATCGAAGATCCAGGGCTTCACAGAACCCTTATCGGTGATGGTATTGCAACATCTCTGTCTGCACTCATCGGTGGCCCTGCAAACACTACATATGGCGAGAACACAGGTGTCCTTGAACTCAGCCGTGTTCACGATCCTAGAGTAATCAGACTTGCTGCCTGCTATGCAATCGTGCTTGGCTTCATTCCAAAAGTTTCTGAAATCATCGGCTCTATGCCGGCTTCCATAATCGGTGGTGTTTCCTTCATCCTCTATGGTATGATTTCTGCAATCGGTGTTAGAAATATCGTAGAAAACCATGTTGATTTCACAAAATCAAGAAACCTTATTATTGCCGCTGTAATTCTGGTATGTGGATTAGGTTTCTCAAATGGTCTTACATTTACTATCGGCGAGACTTCAATCACACTTACAGCTCTTGCAATTGCAGCTTTAGCCGGTATCATCCTTAATGCTATTCTGCCTGGAAATGACTACAATTTTGGGGATAGACCTGAGGGCGATGCCTCAAGAGGTGTTTATCTTGGTCCTACAAAATAATTAGGGTGCCGCAGCCTTTGAGGGCTGCCAGTTTTATGAAGGCTGCCCCTCTCTGGTGTTGCACATACAAAAAATAGAGACATATGAATTCCTTCGAAAAAAATTACAAGTTTGTTCCGCGTATTTATTACGGATAGTTGGCTGAGAAATGTGTATTTAATATATTCTTTGAGCCGCGGAACTGTTGTAATTTTGTTTCTCTGGAATTATATGTCTCTATTTTTTGCGTGCGATTACGTAGGGCAGCCAACAAAAGAACCAGGGCACAAACTTGAAAAATTTTTCGAACAAATAATATATGCTTGTCTTTTTATTGTATTATCCATAAAGGTAGCCCCCAAAATTGCAGCCCTTACAAATTTACTCTTGAGACAATTTCATCAATGATGGCGGCAGCAACCTCCGCCTTTGTCATTATCTCAAGCTCCTTGCAATCATCAGCTGTGATAATTGTAACTATATTAGTATCAGTTCCAAATCCAGCCCCTGCTACCTTGAGATTATTTGCGACTATCATATCCACATTTTTCTTCGCAAGCTTAGCCTTTGAATTCTCCAGCATATTCTCTGTTTCCATAGAAAACCCACATATAAACTGCCCATCTGTTTTGTGGCTTCCTAGATAAGAAAGTATATCTGTCGTTCTCTCAAGTTCTATTACCGATGCTTCATTGTCCTTTTTCTTTATCTTCTCATCGGCCGGATTCACAGGTCTGTAATCTGCGACAGCTGCTGACTTTATTATAATATCCTGCTTGGCCGCTCTCTCTATAACTGCATCTGCCATTTCCTGGGCACTTATGACTTTAACCACTTCCACAAACATAGGAGGTTCTATTGCAACCGGTCCACTCACAAGAGTTACATGGGCGCCTCTTCTCATACAATTTTCCGCAATAGCATAACCCATTTTGCCTGTAGAATGATTGGTTATATATCTGACTGGATCGATTTTCTCCTGAGTAGGTCCTGCTGTTACAAGAACATTTTTACCAAGCAAATCTTTCTCAAAGGCAATTGTCTTAATTATATATTGAAGAAGAGTTTCCGGCTCAGGCATCTTTCCTGCCCCGGTATCCCCACATGCCAGATATCCACTTGCTGGAGAGATGATTTCGTATCCATAATTTTCAAGTTTTTTTAAGTTATCCTGCACTATAGGATTCTCAAACATGTTTGTGTTCATTGCCGGTGATATAAGCTTTGGACATTTTGCAGCCATTATAGTTGTAGTTAACATATCGTCAGCTATTCCACCTGCAATCTTTCCAATGACATTAGCAGATGCCGGTGCAACCATGAAAATATCTGCCCTCTTTGCCAATGCAACATGCTCCACATTAAACTCAAAATTTCTATCAAATGTATCAACAAGGCACTTGTTTCCTGTTAATGTCTCAAATGTAATTGGATTTATAAAATTTGTGGCATTCTTTGTCATTATCACATTCACATCTGCATGAAGCTTCACTAATGCACTTGCCAGATTTGCTATTTTATATGCAGCTATACTTCCTGTAACACCTAATACAACTGTTTTTCCCTTTAACATATCTCTACCTCTTTTTTATTTTTTAAGAACGTACCAGCATTTTGACTTCCTAAGATAAATCACTGACCGCTCTCACACCTGCAATAGACTCGGCATTTTCACAGCCTCTGCCTATGGCTTTTCCCATCACGTAAGCAGCCAATGGACCCACCAGATTAATATCCGCCTCCATATCACCTGTAGATACTGCATATATGCTGTCTCCATCCATCATAGTGTGTACTGGACGAATAGCTCTTCCATAACCATTATGTGCCATTGACGCCACCTTATTTAATGCCGTCTTTTCCATCTTGGCATTTGTCACCACTATACCAATTGTGGTGTTTGTTCTTTCTTTTGCCGCTATCATCATTTTAGCCGCATCCTGAAAAAATGCAAGCTCATCATTTACCAATGTTCCATCTGGGTTCAAGCATCCTGCAATCACTTGGTTTGTCTCAATATCATAAATATCTCCACAGGCATTGACAACAACCATAGCCCCTACCTTAAGGCCTTCAATTTCCACTGCATAGGTTCCGATACCACCTTTCATACAAAATTGTGGTCCACGATATTTACCTACTGTAGCACCCATTCCAGCTCCATGATTTCCCTGCTGTACTGAATTGTAGCTCGCATTTTCACATGCCCTTCTCGCCATCGCCTTATCCGGTCTGCTTTTCGAATCGCCAATTCCCAAGTCAAAAATATCAGACTGGCATACCAATGGAACTCTAGCAACTCCAACTTCCAATCCAATACCTTTTTCCTCCAGATACTCCATCACGCCACCTGCCGCATCAAGTCCATAGGCAGAACCCCCTCCTAATATAATTGCATGGAGTCCCTGACAATCTGCCACTGAATTTAGTAATGGTGTTTCTCGGGAAGCAGGACCTCCTCCTCTGATATCAACACCTGACGGAGACTGTTTATCCATAAGCATAACTGTAATTCCAGTTATTCCATCTGTATCCTCTGCTTGGCCTACCATGAAGCCTCCTATTTCCATAAAATCTATTTCTTTCATCATCATTTTCCTCTACCTAACAAATAATAATTTGGTCTTATTTTACAATCTTTATTCTAAATCATATTAAAAGAACAAGGTCTGGCATGAAACAGCGACCTTGTTCCTCATTTTTATCTATCCTTGTTCACAGTATGTAATAATGCATTACAAATTGCTGTTGTAATTATACTACTTACACATATAAAAAGCAATTTATTTGTTATGGTCACTTGACTCGTCGCCATAACAAATAAGGGACGAATCCTAGGATTCGTCCCTTACCTTATCTTTTTTATTACTTACTCTGTCTTAGCAGCCTTAAGAGCTTCTGTGAGCTGTGGAATAATCTTGTTAAGATCTCCAACTAATCCGTAATCAGCAACATCGAAGATAGGTGCATCTTCGTCTTTGTTGATTGCGATGATGAGATCAGACTCTTCCATACCAGCAACGTGCTGGATTGCTCCAGAGATACCTACTGCGAAGTAAATCTGTGGACGTACAGTTTTTCCTGTCTGTCCTACCTGATAATCAGCTGGTAACCATCCATTCTCTACAACTGCACGTGAGCATGAAACCATACCACCATCGAAGCAAGCTGCGAGATCCTTTAACATTGCAAAGTTCTCTTCGCTTCCAACTCCACGACCACCAGATACAAGAACCTTTGCATCCATGATGTTCTCTACGTTTCCAACTGCCTTAACTACATTAAGAATCTCTACGTAACGGTTGTTCTCCTCAAGTGCTGGGTTAAACTCGATAACCTCTGCCTTACGTCCAGCCTCTCTTGGAAGCTTCTGCATAACACCAGGACGAACTGTTGCCATCTGTGGGCGGTTGTCTGGACATGCGATTGTAGCGATTGTGTTTCCACCGAAAGCAGGACGTGTCATAAGAAGCTGATTGTGCTTCTGCTCGTCTTCTTTTCCTGGAACAGCCACAAGTGGGAAGTCTCCAATCTCAAGTTTTGTACAGTCAGCTGTAAGTCCTGTTGCAACTCTAGCTGAAACTGTTGGTCCAAGATCACGACCGATTGCTGTAGCACCTACCAAAAGAATTTCTGGTTTGTACTCTTCAATAACAGAAACAAGTGCCTGTGCATATGGCTCTGTTCTGTATGTCTCTAATGCTGGATTATCAACTACGATAACCTTATCTGCACCGTACTCACCTAACTCATCAGCCAATGCCTTTACGTTAGATCCAAGGAGTACTGCAGTTACATCTGTATTTAAATCTGCTGCTAACTCTTTAGCTTTTCCGATTAACTCGAAAGCAATAGCGCTAAGCTCATTGTCTACCTGCTGTGCGTAGATATATACGCCCTTATATTCTTCTAAACCCATTTTTGGTTCCTCCATTAAATGATGTGTTTCTCTTTGAATTTCTCCATAAGGTAATTAACTGACTCTGCTGGGTCAAGGTTAACTTTCTCTCCTGCTCCCTTTGGCACCTTATCAGAAGCCTTAGCAATCTTTGTTGGAGAACCCTTAAGTCCAATATTTGCATCATCAAGATCCTTAAGATCTGCTCTGCCCCATACTGTAACTTCTTTATCACAAGCGTCGAAGATTCCGCCTGGTGTCATGTATCTTGGCTCATTTAACTCTGAAAGAGCAGTGATAAGTACTGGCATCTTAGCCTTTACTTCATGATATCTGTCCTCATACTGACGTTTTACGATAACTGAATCTCCATCAATCTTGATGTCCTCAGCGTAAGAAATTACTGGAAGTCCAAGATGAACTGCAATCTGTGGTCCAACCTGTGCTGTATCTCCGTCGATAGCCTGACGTCCTGTGATTACGATATCATAATCAAGATTTCTAAGTGCTGCTGCAACTGTGCTTGATGTTGCCCATGTATCAGCTCCACCTAATACTCTGTCTGTTACGAGAACTGCTTCATCTGCTCCCATTGCTAATGCTTCACGAAGAACTGCATCAGCCTTTGGAAGACCCATAGTTACAACTGTAACCTTAGCTCCTGTCTCATCTTTGATTCTAAGTGCTGCCTCAAGACCTGCTTTATCATCTGGATTCATGATTGCAAGCATTGATGCTCTATCAAGTGTTCCATCTGGGTTGAATTTAACTCCACCCTTTGTGTCAGGAACCTGTTTAATACATACTACGATATTCATGTATTTTATCTCCTTCTATTATCAAATCTTAGTGCTAATTACTTAAGTAAAGCTCCTGAAATAACCATACGCTGAACTTCTGAAGTTCCCTCGTAGATTTCTGTAATCTTAGCATCTCTCATCATACGCTCTACATCGTACTCACGAATGTATCCATATCCACCAAAGAGCTGTACGCACTTAGTAGTAACATCCATTGCTGTCTCTGCAGCGAAGAGTTTAGCCATTGCAGCTTCTACTGAGTATGATACTCTAGCTCCATTTGCGAACTCCTGCTTCTTCATAGCAGCCTTGTATACTAACATCTTAGCAGCCTCAACCTGTGTAGCCATGTTAGCTAACTGGAACTGAGTATTCTGCTGAGCTGCGATTGTACGTCCGAACTGTTTTCTCTCTTTTGTGTACTCAATTGTTCTCTCTAAAGCACCCTCTGCGATTCCAAGTGCCTGAGCTGCAATTCCGATACGTCCACCATCAAGTGTGTGCATAGCGATTGGGAATCCCTTTCCTTCTGCTCCAAGTAAAGCATCCTTTGGAATTCTGCAATCCTCGAAAATAAGCTCATATGTAGAAGAACCACGGATACCCATCTTCTTCTCTTTTGTTCCGAATGAGAATCCTGGTGCATCCTTATCTACGATGAATGCTGAGAAATTTTTCTTCTTACGTCCACGCTTATCCTCTGTGATAGATGTGATAGCGATAACGATATATACATCTGCAACTTTACCGTTTGTGATGAAGCACTTAGATCCGTTAAGAACCCACTCATCTCCATCTAAAACAGCCTTTGTCTGAGCTCCCTGAGCATCTGTACCAGCACCTGGCTCTGTTAATGCGAAAGCACCAAGCTTCTTTCCTGTAGCAAGGTCTTTTACATATTTCTGCTTCTGCTCTTCTGTTCCGTATGTCATAATTGGATCTACACAAAGTGATGTATGAGCTGAAACGATAACACCTGTTGTACCACATACCTTTGACAACTCTTCTACACACATTACATATGTAAGGGCATCACATCCCTGTCCGCCGTACTCCTTTGGTACAGGAATTCCCATAAATCCATATTTTCCCATCTTAGCAACTGTCTCTGCTGGGAACTGCTCTGTCTCGTCAGTCTCCTGTGCAAGAGGTTTTACTTCTGTCTCTGCGAACTGCTTGAACAGGTCACGAGCCATCTCATGTTTCTTGTCTAAAGTAAAATCCATGATTTATTCTCCTTGAAAATTTATTTTCTTTATGCTTAATTTTAAAACACTTTTATAATAACACGCTTAATTATAAAACCACGGATTGCTCCGTTAACGTCTCCAGAGAAAACATGTTGGTAGACATACCTCACATACGTTTTCTCTGAGACTGGTTTTATACACTACTACTGTGCGTCAACTGGTGTTTTTGTGCGGTCTGCGTTATATACGTAGAATCCCTTTCCACTCTTAGCACCAAGGTTTCCACCACGTACCATCTTACGAAGAAGTGGACATGCACGATACTTGCTGTCTCCTGTCTCGTTGTAAAGAACATCCATAATAGCAAGGCAGATATCTAATCCGATGAAATCTCCTAACTCAAGTGGTCCCATTGGGTGGTTAGCACCAAGCTTCATAGCTGCATCGATACCAGCGATGTCTGAAACACCTTCCATCTTGATGAAAGCAGCTTCGTTGATCATTGGAATAAGGATACGGTTTACCACGAAACCAGCTGCCTCGTTAACCTGAACTGGTGTCTTTCCAATTTCCTCAGAAATCTTCTTGATAGCCTCAACAGTCTCAGCTGGTGTATTAACACCTGCGATAACCTCGATAAGCTTCATTCTGTCTGCTGGATTGAAGAAGTGCATTCCAATCATTGGACGTGTCAATCCATTTCCAATCTCTGTGATTGAAAGTGATGATGTATTTGAAGCAAAGATACACTCTGGCTTAGCAATCTTGTCTAACTCAGCGAATGTTGTCTTCTTAACTTCCATATTCTCAAAAGCTGCCTCTACGATAAGATCTGCATCTTTGCATAAATCCTCTTTTAAACCTGGTGTAATTTTAGCAAGGATAGCATCTACAGCTTCCTGTGTCATTTTTCCTTTTTCTACAAGTCTTGCATATCCTTTAGCAATCTTGTCTTTTCCGCCTTCAGCCCACTCCTGCTTGATATCGCAGAGTGCTACTTCATAACCTTCTGTCTGAGCAAATGCTTTTGCAATGCCCTGTCCCATTGTTCCGGCTCCGATAACTCCAACCTTCATCTTTCATTCCTCCTAGAATTTAAAATGTATATAAGACACCATTTTGGTGCAAAATAAACCATCATAAGGGGATGCGGTGCATCCCCTCAGTATATCTTTTTGGCAAAGAATTAATATTTCTCAACGATTGTAGAACATCCCATTCCACCACCGATACAAAGTGTAGCAAGACCTCTGTTTGCTCCACTTCTCTTCATCTCGTGAAGGAGTGTTACAAGAATACGGCATCCTGAAGCTCCTACTGGATGTCCAAGAGCGATTGCTCCACCGTTTACATTAACCTTGCTCATATCGAAGTTAAGGTCTCTTGCAACTGCGATAGACTGTGCTG
>CAMFPD010000031.1 GCA_945971355.1 uncultured Lachnobacterium sp. | reverse complement strand
TTCGAATGAATATATATGCTTGACTTTGTATTGTGTTATCCCTAAGGGGCAGCCCCAAAGGTACAAAACAAAGAGGGCAGCCCCACAAAAAAGTAGATTTTAGCGTCTCTGCTCGTTTACATCCATTCCGGTGGCTTCCATGTCCGCGTCATATTCATCTGGAAGATACTTTCTAAATATAATCACAAAGAAGTTAGACAGTATCCATGTAATAAGTCCGAATCCACATACAACAAAAAGTCCAATAAATGTTTTAGATTTTACTAAACATAATCCAAATGTTGCAAGAATGATTAACATTAGTAATGTGTAGCCGAAATTAGCGATAGACATTAGGAATGCATTTTTGATATTGGCAAGGATTTTGTTTTCGAACTTGGCCTGAACTGGAAAGATGTACAGTAGAATCAGTGCAAATGGCACAAGTAAAAGCGAGGATGTGAAAACCATCACAGGTCCAAGACTTGTGGTTGCAGCCATTCCAATTCTTAAATCGGTTAATAATATTGCCCCTACAGCCAGAATAATTAACCAAATAATAGTTGCCTGTTTGAAATTGCTTTTGAAGGAACTAAAATAGTTTTTCCATATGTATCCTTCATCACGTCTTGTTCTCTTCATAAAGGTATAATATAAGGCGGTGGTGGATGCTCCTATAGTAAATATAGGTAAACTACACACAAGCCAGATAAAATGCATGATAACAAGGTCGAATACCAGATTAAAAAAACGTCCCAACCAAGAATCTGATGATAGAAAATTCATTATTAACCTCCATATTTTGTATTAAAGCTGTATTGTTTGTATTAATATTTTTCTCGAATGAGTAAACAATAAGCTTTTAAATTATTTTAGATTTATTATATTACGTTTTTCTAAAAACGTCTAGAATTATTATAAATGTATTTTAGATAAAACTAAACTAAAATGCAAAAATTGTGAAAAATTTGTGTATAATAACTAAAAACATATAGAAAAACCTTAATTAATCGGCGATGATACTGACATATTTTTAGAAAATGGTAAAGTGCTATTGAAAAATCTAAAACTATTTGATATTATAAAATCACCAAAACAAATGACGCACAAATAAAAAATATGTGCAATGTGTTTATTCATTAAGGAGGAGAAATTAATGAAAAAAAGATTTGTATCAGCTGCAATCGTGGCAGCAATGCTCGCAACATCGCTTACAGCATGTGGGGGTTCATCAGACGGAACAGAGTCTGGTGCAAAGAAAGATGGAAAGGATACAGTAAGCATTTACGTTTATGGTAATGACCAGGAACAGGCTATGTATCAGGAGCTTTTCGATAAGTTCGAAGAGGAAAACAATTGTACAGTAGATGCACAGTTCAGCATCAAGGATGATTACGGTACAACAATCACAGGTATGATGACAGCTAAGAACCTTCCAGATGTATTCTACATGGGACCTGAAAATGTAAAGTCTTATGTGGATAACGGATATGTTCTTGATATGAAACCAATCCTTGAGAGTGAAGGATTAGATACATCAGATATCTTGTCAAGTACATTAAGCGCATATGAATATGAGGATGGACAGTATGGTCTTCCACATGATTCTTCAGTATTTGCTTATGCATTCAACAAAGACTTATTTGATGAGGCTGGTCTTGATTATCCAGATCCAGCAAATCCATATACATATGATGAGTTCGTTGAGGTTTGTAAAGCACTTACAAAGGATACAGATGGAGATGGAGAGGTTGATCAGTGGGGATGTGCTTTCTGGCCAAATCTTATGATTCAGCCATGGTTATACTCTAATGGAACAAGCTTCTTAACAGATGACTACAAGACAGTAAACGTTACTGACCCAGCATTCATTGAGGCTATGGATAAGATGGTAGCTCTTACAACAGAGTTAGGTGTAACACCTACAGTTGAGCAGGAAGCTGGAACTGGTGTTTACCAGAGATGGATTGATGGAACAATTGGTTTCTATGCATGTGGTACATGGGATATCGCAGCATTCATGGATCCAGAGGTAGTTAATTTCAACTGGGATCTCTGTGCATACCCAACACTTTCAACAGGTGAGACATATGCTTGGTGTGGAACAGTTGGTTACTGTGTAAGTGCAAACACAAAGAACGATGTACTTGCAACAAAGCTTGCTTACTATATGTCAGCATCTGATGAGTCTATGAAGCTTCAGTCTGGTATCGAGGGTGGAAACTCAGTTCTTATTCCAAACCTTGTTTCTATGTCAGACAATGAGTTCGCTCAGGCAATTGCTGATGGAACATTAAAATATCCAGATAACTACGAAGTATTATTTAACTACTTAAACAATGCTAACGGATACAACTCAAGATTTAATGATGAGACATTTACTCCAAATGCTGAGTGGTTAAACGTATTCTTCGAGGGAATCGATACTGTTAGAGATGGCTCAAAGACAACAGAAGAGTACTGCAACGAAATTCAGCCAGAGATGCAGCAGTTACTTGACGAGGCATATGAGGATCAGTAATTAAGACTCAGTAATTTAATTGATTTAATTTATGGGAGTGGATTATTTTAATCCATTCCCATACATGTAATAAGGCAATAAAAAGGGCATGTGATTGATTATGGAGGAAAGACTTATGAGTAAAAAGGGCTACAATCCCCCAAAGAAAAAAATGAGCAAAGCCGCTTTTCGCGAGCATTGTTATGGTTTGGCGTTCGTAGCGCCTCCATTCATTGGATTTTTGGTATTCATGGCATTTCCAATTGTGTTTGCGTTTGTTGCAAGCTTGACAACCTGGAATGGTATGAACAATATGATGGACCACTTTTGTGGACTTGAAAACTATATAAAGCTTTTCACAGATGAGAAATTCTGGAAGGTTCTTGGACATACAATTATCTATATGATTGGTATTCCAATCGGTATGTTCCTCGGTATATTTATAGCTATGGGAATGAATCGTAAAATAAAGGGAATCAAGGTGCTTAGAACAATGTATTATGTACCTGTTATTTCATCTCTTGTTGCGGTTGCAATTCTCTGGGCATTTGTATTTAACTATGACAACGGACTTATTAACGTTATTATCAAGGCACTTACAGGAAAACAGGGACCAAACTGGCTAGGAAATGAAGCTTGGGTTAAGGTTTCAATGATTATTTTCATGACATGGAAAGGCCTTGGAACATCTATTATTCTTTATCTTTCTGGTTTACAGAGTATCCCTAGAGATTACTATGAAGCAGCCAGAATTGATGGTGCGAGTGGATGGAAGTTATTTAAAAATATTACATGGCCACTTGTTTCACCAGTTACTTTCTACTTGTTAATCACTGGTATGATTGGTGGTTTCCAGGTATTCGTTGAAGTACTTGTTATGCTTCCAACAGGCGGCAAAAACTACTCAGCAGCAACAGTTGTATTCTACTTATATGACAAGTTTGCGGCAAATAAATATGGATATGCTTCAGCGATGGCATTCTTGTTGGCAATAATCATCTTTATTATCACTGCCATTAATTTCAAGGGTCAGGATAAATGGGTGAAAACTATAGATTAAGGGGGCGATGAGATGGCTAAGAATACAGATGGTATGGATTCAGGCGTGAAATCCAAAAAAGAAAAAAGAATGGATATAGTTATCTTTATCGTTCTTACAATTGGAGCGGTAGCTATGGTGTTTCCACTTGTGTATATGGTGTGTGCATCATTCATGACAAAGGGACAGATTTTATCAGGTCACTTCAGCCTGATACCTAATCCTTTAAAAACTGGTACATACAAAGAAGTGTTATTCGATTCAAACTTTTTAAAGGGTGTTCGAAACACTATGCTCGTTGAAATTCCAGTGCTTATTGTGGGTGGATTTACTTCATCACTGGCTGCATTTTCTTTCAGTAAATTAAAATTCAGAGGTAAGAATGGAATCTTCCTCGGACTTCTTGCAACAATGATGATTCCATTTGCTGTAATAATGATTCCACAGTATGTAATGTTTACCAGATGGGGACTTACAGACAGCCTTTTACCACTTATTTTGCCAGGATTATTTGGAAATGTTGGAATGATTTTCTTCCTTAGACAGAATCTTTCAAGTATTCCATATGAATTTGTTGAGGCTGCAAAAATTGATGGCTGCGGATATTTCAGAATGTATTACGCAATTTTCTTTCCTCTTATGAAGGGTGCTGTAATGACACAGATTATCCTTTGGTTCATGGGAATTTGGAATGACTACCTTGCACCTACGATTTTCGTAGCAAATGACGAGTGGCACACACTACAGGTTGTAATCAGACAGTTTAATTCACAGTATGCTGTTAATAGTAACTATCCACTTATTATGACAGCATCTGTTATGGCACTCATACCTACATTGTTATTGTTCTTCTTCTTCCAGAGATACATTATAGAATCTATGGCAATTTCAGGTGTAAAGGGCTAAGATGGAAAATTATTTTACTTTAAACGATTACAATGTGAAAGAATATGGAAATGCTGGAGCTCATGATCCGTCAATGATGTGGGATCCAATTAGTGGTAAATACTATTCATATTGTACAGATGTATATGGTCCTCCTCTCGGTCTCGAGGATAAAATCGGAATTCCAATCAGAAGCTCCGAGGACCTGGTACATTTCAAATATGAAGGTATTGCTCTGTCTGAGGAAGCAATAAAGGAAGCAAAGGACAATGGTGAGTTTCCTGAAACAGTGAATTTTTGGGCACCATTTACGGAGTATGTGGACGGTGAATACAGAATGTACTATTCAGCCACAAAAGCCTTTGGCAGCTCTGAGTCAAGGATTTGGCTTGCCTGTGCAAAAAGTCCTCTTGGTCCCTTTGAGAACAGAGGCGTTGTTGTGGATACATGGGGGACAGATGACAGCTTTCCGAATGGAATTGATCCTCATATTATATGGGAGGATAAAAAATCTTATTTGGTGTATGGCTCCTTCTTCGGAGGAATATACATAAAAGAGCTTGACTCTGGGACTGGCCTCTCTAAAGATTGCAATCCGAAATCCTTAGGTATATGTATATCAAAGAAAAGTAATCCACCGCGTATTGATGGACCGGAGGGGGCTGCTGTGATATATGTGAAAGAGACTGGATACTATTATTTATTCCAGTCCTATGGTTGGCTTGGAGACGATTATGATATAAGAGTTGGCAGGAGTAAATGTGTCACAGGTCCATATGTTGACATAGATGGATTTGACCTGGTAGAGAAATCTATGGGACAAAAGCTTGCCAACAGTTATAGATTTGAAGCAACAAATCCAAAACATGGAAATTGTGAAAAGGAATGGGAGTGGAACGGACTTAGAGGTCCTGGGCACGGTGTACCGTTCTATGACCCCAAAAGTAAGAACTACTTTTTTGTTCATCACATCAGGGATGGCGCAAAAGTCAATGAATATACTGAGGGTATGGAGGGCAGAAAAAGTTATAGCAGACATTATATGATGATTAGACCGATGTTCTTTATAGAAGGTTGGCCAGTGCTTGGACCAGAAAATTACTCAGGTGAAAGCTTTGAGGAAGTAGATAAAAATGAACTGGCAGGGCAATGGGAATATATTTTATTGGATGACAGGGATAATTGTTTAAAAAAATCTAAAATAGTTTTTATAAAAGACTTTATTGATTTGCCTGGAAAGTATAAAATATATAAATGTAGTGATTATGAAAACGGTGGAGAGACAATAGCTGTTACAGGCTACACCGAAGATGATGTTTGCTACTGGATGAAAAGACTTAATCGGAAGTAGGTGGACAAGATGATCCATATTAAAAAAATTGATGATGGCATGCCTATATTTAAAGCGCTTGGCTCTGATATCAGAATAAATATTATCAAGCTTCTTCTTGATAATAAGGAGATGAGCATGAATGAGATAGCCAAGGCTCTTGGTGTGACTAATGGTGCATTGACAAGCCATATTCGAATGCTGGAAGAGACAGGAATTATAGTAGTTTTATCGGAGCGAAATGTGCATGGCAACAAGAAGATGTGCAGGTTGAAGGAAACACAGATAATGTTTGATATCAGTGGAGATGAGAACAGTGGGAATGAGCTGATTTATGATACTGATGTTAAGATTGGTCACTATTCTGACTATGAAATTTTCCCAACCTGTGGTATTGCAACCTCAAATGCTTTGATTGGTGAGGTTGACGACCCGAGGTATTTTGCACATCAGGATAGAATTGATGCAGGTATACTGTGGTTTGGAAAGGGATATGTGGAGTATATAATTCCAAATCTTTTGCCAGATGCCACAAAAATTGACAAGATTACTATATCCTTCGAGCTTGGTTCAGAGGCTCCGGGAATAAACAGTGATTGGCCATCTGATATTTCTTTTGTTCTAAATGATGTGTATCTTGGAACATGGACAAGTGCTGGAGACTTTGGAGATGTAAGAGGTATTTTTACACCTGATTGGTGGCCAGTGAATTGGAATCAGTATGGATTGCTTAAAATGCTTACTATTGATAAAAAGGGATGTTTTATAGATGGACTTAAAATATCCGATGTGAATATTGATCAGTTTAAGCTAACCTATAAGAGTGTTATCCGTTTTAAATTCCAGATAATGGATGACGCAAAGAATGTAGGCGGACTTACATTGTTTGGCGGCAGCTTTGGAAACTATAGCCAGGATATCAAGGTTCACATAACCTATAGCCCAATGTAAATATGGAGAGACCACAATTAGTTTATTTGTGGTCTCTTTCTTTATGTATATGGTCAGGTAAACAACGTCCTGTTGTTTTGTTGCTTGGTTATGTACAGAACATTAAGAAAATCTAATGTCCTCCACAAGTCACAAATGGAAAATATAGTTGTGTATATGACAACCGAAATTTGATATAGAGCCTTCCATCACCTGAAAATACACATAAAGAGTATCCGACATGGAAGAATTTCAGTCATGAAAAATCAACAGGAGAAAAACAAAAAAACTGAGTAGAATATAATTGACTAGTATTTGAGAAAATAGTAAAATATTATAGGGATAACTAAACAATATAAAAGCAGGGGGTATTATGAAAAAAAGAGCAAAGATAGCCATAGCAATTGGTTCTGCTGCAGTAGTTGTGGCGGGAGGTGTGGCTGGTGTAATAGCTGGCGGAATCCTCGAAAAGCCAATAGAATATGATTTTACTGTGAATTACGAGGGTATTGAGCGAGCTGTGACAATCAAGGATGTGGCAGTACATGATCCATCCATTATAGAAGAGGACGGAACCTATTATATTTTTGGTTCACATATGGCTGCAGCAAAAACCACAGATTTAACTAATTGGACATTGATTGGAAATGGATATTCAGGGAAGAATCAGGTGTTTACAGATATGAAAAACTATGATTCAGGTGAGTTTGACTACGCAGGAAACAAGGCGAGTTTAAATCCTACTGATGATGGGGAGCCTCACGTGTGGGCACCGGATGTGATATATAACAAAGCGCAGGGATTGTACTACATGTATCACTGTACATCTTCAAACTGGAACACCTCCAATATTGTATATGCTGTTTCTGAGAATATAGATGGATCATATGAGTACAAAGGTACATTAATCTATTCAGGTTTTACTGTAGACACTATTGATGCCACAAATGTGCTTGATTATGTGGACAGAGAAACCGCAATTGATGAATATACAAAAAAAGCCGGATATGAGTACAACTACAAGGAGTATCCAAATGCCATTGACCCAACGGTCTTTTATGATGCAGATGGAAGAATGTGGATGGTGTATGGCTCATGGTCAGGAGGAATATTTTTACTTGAAATAGATGAGAGCACAGGGGAGGTTATTCACCCGGAGGCTGATCCACAAAATAATGTGGACCCATATTTTGGAAAGAGGCTTATAGGCGGTGGACACACTTCAATTGAAGCTCCATATATTTTGTATGATGAGGAAGCCGGATATTATTATCTGTATGTTGCTTACGGTGAGTTAACCAGAGATGGAGGATATCAGATAAGGGTATTTAGATCAGAAACGGTAGACGGTGAATATGTTGATATGAATGGGGCGTATCCTGAGGTTGGTGATGCTAATGGTTTTTATGGACTCAAGCTGTCCGGCAATTATTATTTGCCAAGTCTTGAGATGGGATATAAGGCAACAGGACATTGCTCAGCAATGATAGATACAGATGGTAAGAAATACATTTGTTACCATACAAGATTTGATATGCAATCGGAGACACATACTCCAAGAGTAAAGCAGTACTTTTTGAATGAAGAGGGCTGGCCATGTATGCTTCCATATGCTACAGGTGGTGAAACCATTTCAGAGACAGGATATGGAATGGATGAAATCGCAGGTAGATACTATGTGATTAATCAGGGAACAGGAATAGATAGTGAGGTGGCTGAGCCTGTGATTTATTACCTGAACGAAGATGGAACCGTAGTTGGCGAAGAGATAGAAGGCACATGGAGTGTTACAGATGGAACCTGCTTCATGCACATTAGTTATGAAGATAAAGAGTATAGCGGAGTGTTCTGCAAGATGAAGGACGAAGCAGGAACAGATGTTATGACATTTACTTCTGTAGGAAGTAATGAGAGTGTGTGGGGTGTAAAGTACTAACATACAAAGATGCAAAGGAAAATTATAGTTAAACGTGCAGATACTGTGCGAATACATTGCCAGATAAAGGAGAAGAAATATGGGTAATACAGTTAAATACAATGAACCTTGGATACTTCAGAGAGCAGATCCATATGTATATAAGCACACTGATGGAAAATATTATTTTACTGCATCAGTACCAGCTTATGATGCAATTGTTTTAAGATGCTCAGATACTCTTGCAGGGTTAGCTCAGGCAGAGGAAAAAGTTCTTTGGACTAAGCATGAGTCAGGTCCAATGAGTAAGCATATATGGGCTCCGGAAATTCACTTCCTGTATGGAAAATGGTACATCTACTATGCAGGTGGAGAGATGGAAGCTGAGTGGGAAATCAGACCTTACGTTCTTGAGTGTCAGGGAGAGGATCCTATGACTGATGAGTGGATCGAAAAGGGCAAAATGAGAAGGGCTAAGGATGATGAATTCTCATTTGAGGCATTTTCTCTCGATGCTACTGTTTTTGAAAATAAAGGAAGATGGTATTACATCTGGGCTGAAAAGGTGGGAGTTGGAAAACAGATTTCGAACCTGTATATTGCTGAGATGGAAAATGGATATACATTGAAAACAGTTCAGGTAATGCTTACTACACCAGATTATGACTGGGAGAGGCATGGCTTCTGGGTAAATGAAGGTCCTGGAATTATAAAGCATGATGGCAAAATATTTATGACATATTCAGCAAGTGAGACTGGAATTCAGTATTGTGTAGGCATGCTTTCGGCAGATGAGGATGCTGATTTGCTTGATCCTAAATCATGGACCAAGGAGAGATATCCGGTACTTACAACCAATGAAGAAAAAGGGATATATGGACCGGGTCATAACTCATTCACGAAAGATGAAGAAGGAAATGATATTATAGTTTATCATGCAAGGACAGAGGCTGAGATTGTGGGAAATCCACTCTATAATCCAAACCGTCATGCAATGTTAATGAAGATAAAGTGGGGCGAGGATAACAGACCGATATTTGACTATGAATAATGTGTGTAAAAAATGTCTCATGAGAGAAATGGCAGAGGCGGATGCTTTGATGATAGAAAAGTATAAAGCCGCAATAAAAAATGAGGACAGAGTATCGGAAGATATATATGAAAAAAGGCTGTCTGTATGTAAGGAATGCGACAGGTTAAACGCAGGAACATGCGCAGCCTGCGGCTGTTATGTGGAGCTTCGGGCATTAAGTCCTGTAAGCAAATGTCCATATCATAGCTGGTAAATACAGGTGATAGGATATTGTGATAAAAGACAAAGCTAAAGCTTCAAAATAAGAGCATTATAAGAGTATTAAAATTTATATACTGTAATAGGATAGGAAGGTAATGGAAATGGCAAAATTAGTAATTAACGATGGAAAAGAATTAGGAACAATTGCACCAGAGATATATGGTCACTTTTCTGAGCATTTGGGAAGATGTATATATGAAGGCCTCTATGTGGGTGAAAATTCAGATATTCCAAATGTAAATGGAATGAGGACAGATGTTGTGGAGGCACTTAAGGAGATTGAAGTTCCAGTGTTAAGATGGCCAGGAGGATGCTTTGCAGATGAGTATCACTGGAAGGATGGAATTGGAGACAAGTCCAAGAGGAAGAAAATGATTAATACCCACTGGGGAGGAGTTGTTGAGGATAACAGCTTTGGTACCCATGAATTTATGGAGCTTTGCAGACAGCTAGGCTGCAAGACATATATTAATGGAAACCTTGGAAGTGGAACTGTACAGGAAATGTCTGAGTGGGTGGAATATATGACCTTCAAGGGTGTTTCGCCAATGGTAGACCTTCGTAAAGAAAACGGACATGAGGAGCCATGGACTGTTGATTATTTTGGCGTAGGAAATGAGAACTGGGGATGTGGAGGAAACATGACACCATCCTTCTATGCTAATATGTATCGCCGTTACCAGACCTATGTCAGAAATTATGATCCGGAAAAACCAATTGCAAAGGTATGCTGTGGGGCGAATGTAGATGACTATCACTGGACAGAGGATGTTATGAAGACCTGCTTTGATCATGTACCAGAGGCATTTCATGGATTTATGGATTATATTTCCCTTCACTATTATGTACATCCTGAGGGATGGGAGATAAAGGGAAGTGCAACAGAATTCGATGATGCAGTATGGTATAAGACACTTGGCAAGGCACTTGTGATGGATGAGCTTATCAATAGACACAGTGCAATTATTGATCAGTATGACCCAGAGAAGAAAATAGGTCTTTCAGTGGATGAGTGGGGAACATGGTTTACCTGTGAACCAGGAACAAATCCAGGATTTTTGTATCAGCAGAATACAGTTCGTGATGCTCTTGTTGCAGGAATTACACTTAATATTTTCAATAAGCATTGCGACAGGGTAAGAATGGCATGTCTTGCCCAGATGGTAAATGTGTTGCAGTCAGTAATTCTCACAGAGGGTGAGAAGATGATCAAAACACCTACATACCATGTTTTCCATATGTATCGTCATCATCAGGGAGGCAAGCTCCTCTCAAGTGAATTGAATGATATTCATAATATAGGAACTGAGGAATGGAGTGTTCCTGAAATCACAGAATCTGTATCTAAGAAGGATGGAATCATTACAATTACATTAAATAACTTGTCAGCAACAGATGCAAAAGAGCTTGAGATTTCACTAACAGAAAATGACGAGTATGAAATCGTTGAAGCAAATGTGGTAACTCATGATAGCATGAAGGCTTACAATACATTTGATAACCCTGAAAATGTAGAAGAAGCTGAGTTCACAGATTACAAAGTTAATGGAAACGTCGTGACAGTGATGTTGCCAAAATGCAGTGTAGTGGAGCTAAGAATTAAGTAGTAAGTTGCTGTTAAACAGCAATTTTGTGACTGGAAAAATAGAAAATATGAGAAGTAATTTGGCACCTTGATTGAGTATGATTAGGGTGTCAAATTTGTATTAAACAATTCATGAAATATAGTGTGCGCACTAAAAGTAATGGTCAATATTAGATTTGGATGAAGGTTTTGGAGGATTATATGCTAAGGAATAAATTAAGTAGTATCAATTTGTGTAATATCGCAGTTCATGATAAATTCTGGGGAAAATATACAGGACTTGTGACAAAGGAGATTATTCCATACCAGTGGAAAGCTCTTAATGACGAGGTTTTAGATGCTGAACCAAGTCACTGTATATCTAATTTTGAGATTGCGGCAGGATTAAAGGAAGGAAGTTTTCAGGGATGGGTGTTTCAGGATACTGACCTTGCCAAGTGGCTTGAAGCAGTTGCATTTTCCCTATCATATGAGCCAAATCCAGAATTGGAGAAACGTGCGGACGAAGCTATTGAATTGATTGGCAAGGCACAGGAAGAAAATGGTTATCTCAATACACATTTTTCCATTTTATATCCAGGACAGCAGTTTTGTAACCTAAAGGAAGGACATGAGCTTTATACATCAGGGCATATGATTGAGGCTGCTGTTGCATATTACAAGGTTACAGGCAAAGACAAATTCTTGCAGATAATGAAGAAAAATGCAGATTTGATATGTGAAGTATTTAATACAGAAAAATACAAAAATGCTATTCCAGGTCATGAGGAGATAGAGCTTGCCCTTGTTAAATTATATGAAGTTACTGGCGAACAGAAGTATATGGATATGGCAAAGGCTTTTGTGGATAGAAGGGGGATGAGACCTAACTATCTGTCAGAGGAGAACACGAAGCCTTGGTATATAGATGTATGGCACGATCCTAATCCCTATGTGGAGGAGTATGGTCAGTCTCATATTCCGGTTCGAGAGCAGGATAAGGCAGAAGGCCATGCGGTCAGAGCAGTATATCTCTATAGTGCGATGGCTGATATTGCATATCAGTACAAGGATGATGAATTATTTCAGGCTTGTGAGAGGTTATATGAAAACATCATCAACAAGCGTATGTACATAACAGGTGGAATAGGAAGCTCTGGAATGATGGAGCGATTTACAACAGATTACGATTTGCCAAATGACAGTAATTATTCTGAGAGCTGCGCGTCTATAGGGCTTGCAATGTTTTGCAGGCGAATGACACAGATTACAGGTGATGCATCTTATTTGGACACAATGGAGCTGGCCCTTGTCAATACTGTTCTTGCAGGAATTGCTATGGATGGAAAGAGTTTTTTCTATGTGAATCCTCTTGAAGTTTGGCCAGATAACTGTATGGAGGCAACATCTAGGGCTCATGTGAAAGCAACCAGACAAAAATGGTTTGGATGTGCATGCTGTCCGCCTAATATAGCAAGAACGTTGGCATCCTTGGGAGAGTATATCTGTTTTGTGGACGAAGATGGATTTTATCTAAATCTTCATACAGGTGCTAGTTTTGAATGTGATACTGAATCCGGCCGATTGGCAGTGGAGGTGGATACAGAGTTTCCATGGAAGGGGCATACAATAATCAGAATAAAGTCAGATAATACATATGGAAAAGCAAGAATCAGAATACCTTCATATGCAAATAATCTCTGTGTTAATTTCAATGGTGAAAAGTTGGAGCCTGTAATAAAAAAGGGGTATCTTGTTATCAAAGGCAAATTCAAGGATGATGTCATTGATATTACATTTGATATGCCTGCACAGATTGTCTATGCGAATCCTAATGTACGAGCTGATATTGGTAAGGCTGCTGTTGTTAAGGGACCTATTGTTTATTGTCTCGAAGAAATTGATAATGGTTCTAATCTTGCTGGGGTATATATTGATGTGACCGAGGCTTTGGAGGAGGAGTATTGTCCTGATGTACTAGGTGGTGTGACAGTTATAAAGGCAAAGGGAAAAAGAGTGGAGACTACTTCATGGAATGATGGGAAACTCTATGCTCCAAGGCCTGTTAAATTTGAAAAAACTAATCTGACCTTCGTGCCATATTGCAATTGGGGAAACAGAGGATATGGTGAGATGAGTGTGTGGGTGAAAAGCTTGTAACGCCTCAGAGAGTTTTAATTGAATTTTTCTCATTATTTTCGACTATTTTAATTGATTCTTTTGGGAATGACGAATATACTAAGTAGTCAAATGGTTCATTAAGAGAGGTCATTATGAAAGAAAATACAAAGCAATATCTGATAGTAACTGTAGTTGGTGTTAGTTTATTTGTGGCACTGATGAACCTGAATACAGTATTAGGATTTTTGGGAGGAATTTTTGAACTGGTGCTCCCTATAATTGCAGGCTGTATTCTGGCATTGTTTATCAGTGTACCTATGAATGGAATAGAAAAGAGATTAACTAATTTTTTTAGCAGGACAAAAAAGAAACCATCGGATAAGATGGTACATGTGCTGAGTTTTGCCATCACATTGATTTTAGTTGTGCTGGTTATTGTTGTTGCTTTGACTATGCTTATTCCCGAACTGATTCAATCGGCAAAAAACCTGTATGAACAGCTTGAAGTCAGCATTCCTAACTGGATTACTTATATGAGTGAGAACTTTGCAAATGTTGAATGGCTGGATATGTTAATCTCTAAGAATAATCTGGAAAAGGTTATGCAGAGCATTACAGATGGAGCTAATTTGATATTTTCAAATGTGACAGGTGTGGTTTCATCAACTGTCAGCCTTTTGATTACTTCTGCATTTGCTGTGATTATTTCAATTTATATATCACTTGGAAAAGAAAATCTATGCCGACATGCTAAAAAAATTGTCTGCGCATATTTGAAACCGGCATGGGCAGAAAATGTATTGAAATTTTGTAACTTGTTTCGACAGTCATTTGCCAATTTCCTTGCTGGTCAGTGTGGTGAAGCTGTGATTCTTGGATTTATGATGTTCTTGGCATTTACAATTTTTCGCCTGCCTTATGGAAGTCTGGTTGGGGTGCTGACGGCCATATGTGCAATAATTCCATATGTGGGTGCATTTATTTCCTGCTCAGTCAGTGTTTTTCTTGTAATAATAATAGACCCCATGTTAGCGGTACGATGTTTGATTGTCTACCTTGTTGTTCAGTTTATTGAAAATCAGTTTATATATCCGCGTGTGGTTGGAGGGTCAGTGGGACTTCCACCTCTCTATACACTTATAGCAGCAATGATTGGTGGAAAATTATTTGGTATTATTGGCATTATCTTTTTCATACCGCTCATGGCTGTGATTGTTGAGTTGGTGAAAGAGGATGTGAATCGCAGATTAAAAAATAAAGGTAAAGTGAAAGTATGAATTCCAGCAAACGCCACGTTCTCGATGGAAAAACTGGTTGAGAAGTGGAAAATAATCAGAGAAGACTAAATTGCAGAATATGAATAGTTCCATCATTGAAACACCTCTTGCTTTATGTTAGAATGATAAAAGGCTATTAAACCCTATTATCATATGAAAAATAAAAAACAGGAGGTTATAGATAGAATGGAACAGTACAAGCAGGAATTTATAGAGTTTATGGTGGAGAGTGATGTCCTTAAATTTGGTGATTTTACACTAAAGAGTGGACGTAAATCTCCTTTTTTTATGAACGCAGGAGCATATGTGACAGGATCACAGCTTAAGAGATTAGGAGAGTACTATGCAAAGGCAATTCATGACAATTTCGGAGATGACTTCGATGTATTGTTTGGACCAGCATACAAGGGAATACCACTTGCAGTAGTGACAGCAATTGCATACAGTGAGCTTTATGGAAAAGAAATTCGCTACTGCTCTGACAGAAAAGAAGCAAAGGATCACGGCGCTGATAAGGGTGGACTTTTGGGAACAACCTTAAAAGATGGCGATAGAGTGGTAATGATTGAGGATGTTACAACATCAGGAAAATCAATGGAAGAGACAGTGCCA
>CAMFPD010000030.1 GCA_945971355.1 uncultured Lachnobacterium sp. | reverse complement strand
GAAGGCAAAAAATGGTATCGGCAAATCTAGGCTTTATGGCTAGGTTACTGAGAAGGAATATGTATAACTTTATGTGAATTGTAAGCTGTGTAGGGTGCCATATTTGTAGAACTTTGCACAATAAAACAGCTTAGGTTGAGTGTTCCCACTCCCCCATGCCCCCATTACAGCCAGCACTCCACCATAAATGCCAGTGCGAAGTTGTAGTTTATAAAATATACTTAGTTGTGCTCCCAACGGCCACTGGCTCCGCATGGAAGGACGAGTCCGTTTGAGGAAACTGGAATACCTATCTCTTCTGCAGTCACAAAGCCATCATATTTTTTCAATACGGTGCTAATCATGTAGTTTAACACTGCTGGCTGAAGACCGGTTGTGTATGAATTAATAAGGAAGAAAAGTGGATCATCTGATAAAATCTGCTCGCACAACTGTACCAGTGGATATACAGACTCTTCGATTTTCCATATCTCACCCTTCGGACCTCTTCCGTAGGATGGTGGGTCCATAATAATTGCATCGTAGTGATTACCACGTCTGATTTCACGCTCTACAAATTTCACACAGTCATCTACAAGCCATCTGATAGGTGCATCACCAAGACCTGATGAAACAGCATTTTCTTTCGCCCAAGTGACCATTCCTTTAGAAGCGTCAACGTGGGTAACGTGAGCACCAGCAGCAGCAGCGGCAAGGGTTGCTCCGCCAGTATATGCGAACAGGTTTAATACCTTTATCTGTCTGCCTGACTTTACAGCCTTTTCTATCTTCTGAGAAAACCAGTCCCAGTTAGTAGCCTGCTCAGGGAAAAGACCAGTATGCTTAAAGCTAAATGGCTTTAAGTGGAAAGTGAGTTCTTTATTAATAGGAAGAGAGTAGTTTATTGTCCATTCCTGTGGCAAATCGAAAAACTCCCATTCGCCGCCACCTTTGGCACTTCTGTGATAATGACCATTCAGTTTCTTCCAGTTCTTATTCTGTTTAGGTGTACTCCATATTACCTGAGGGTCTGGACGAAGGAGTATGTATTTTTTCCAACGCTCCAGCTTCTCACCATCTGAACAATCAATTACTTCATAGTCTTTCCATCTATCTGCTAACCACATATGTTTTCCTTTCATATTTGATATGTACTATTATTTAATACATACTTTTTAAATCAATTTCAAATTCTTGAACGAGTTTCTTCTATATAATATAGGCTCTGATATATTTTTTCAATATGTAAATATAATGAACTGAGTTTCTTCTATATTATATTGTACATACAATGGATGGGAGAAGAGGGATAGAATGCAGTGGATAATGAGAGAATATAAAATATTGTAAATAGCCTAAATAAAATAGATGCAAAAACCTAAATTAATTAGATGCGAAAAAACAACTTGAAATAGTAGGAAAAAGGTGCTAATATAAAAGACGGTCGCGGTGCCATAACCTGCGATTGGAGATTATTGTAAAAATGTACGAAAGAAATCGGAAACAGGCTAGAACTTTGTGCAAAATTATTTTTGATAGAGTATTGCGTTTCTGTGAATCGTCATGTATAATATCTCTTGCTGTGGCATGATAGCTGTGAAGTTTGAAGTTACTGCCTACGTGGCAGAGAATTCGGCGGAGCGAATGTCAAGTTAGGAAACTGACGGCAAGTCACTGTACAAACAACTAAGGTCTACAGAAAGTAGAAACAACGTGTGAAAGTCATGAGGACACACACGGAGATGTGTACAGTCACCGCTTGTCGTACTGAAATCAAAGTGCGAAAAGGAGGCGACTTTTTTTATGGCAAGTCAAGTAATGAGAATCACTCTCAAAGCGTATGATCACGAATTAGTAGATTCAAGCGCAAAGAAAATCATCGAGACTGTAAAGAAGAATGGATCACAGGTGAGCGGACCAGTGCCACTTCCAACTAAGAAGGAAGTAGTTACTATCTTAAGAGCTACTCACAAGTACAAATATTCAAGAGAACAGTTTGAGCAGAGAACTCATAAGAGACTCATCGATATCATTACACCAACACAGAAGACAGTTGATGCTTTATCACGTCTTGAGATGCCAGCTGGTGTTTACATTGATATCAAAATGAAAGAGAAATAAATCTTTCACAATTAATTAAGTATATCCCCGAATGGTTTATATATATAAACTGCTCTAGGATGAACGGTTCCGCTACTTGTTCCAACTAATTCTTCGCGGGTTGGGTTAACAGGCAAGAGGCGTTCCGCTGTAGAAAACAGGAGGTAAAGAAATGAAGAAAGCGATTTTAGCAACAAAAGTCGGAATGACACAGATCTTCAATGCAGATGGCGTTTTAGTTCCAGTTACTGTATTAGAGGCTGGTCCATGTGTTGTAACACAGATCAAGACAGTTGAGAATGATGGTTACAGCGCAGTTCAGGTTGGTTTTGCTGACAAGGTAGCAAAGGTTGTCAACAAGGATGCCAACGGAAAGAAGAGTGTAGCGCACAGACATGGCGTTAACAAAGCAGAGATGGGACACTTTGCAAAAGCTGGTGTTTCAGGAAAGAGATTCGTTCGCGAGTTCAAATTCGAGAATGCAGATGAGTACAACTTAGCAGATGAAATCAAAGCTGATATCTTCGCTGAGGGAGATAAGGTTGATGTAACTGCTATTTCAAAAGGTAAAGGTTTCCAGGGTGCTATTAAGAGATTAGGTCAGCACAGAGGACCTATGGCTCATGGTTCTAAGTTCCATCGTCATCAGGGTTCTAACGGTGCTTGTTCTTCACCAAGCCGTGTATTCAAGGGAAAAGGAATGCCTGGTCATATGGGAAGCGTTAAAGTTACAACACAGAACCTTGAGGTTGTAAGAGTTGACGCTGAGAAGAACTTACTTTTAATTAAGGGTGCAGTTCCAGGAGCTAAGAAAGCCCTTATTACAGTAAAAGAGTCAGTAAAATCTAAATAGTGCGCAGTTAAGAAAGGAGGAACTTTACGATGGCTAAGGTAGCTGTTTATAATATGGAAGGTAAAGAAGTCGACAAGATCGAGTTAAACGATTCCATTTTCGGCGTAGAGGTAAATGAGCATTTAGTTCATATGGCTGTTCTTCAGCAGCTTGCAAATAACCGTCAGGGAACACAGAAGGCTAAGACACGTTCTGAAGTTCGCGGAGGCGGAAGAAAACCATGGATACAGAAGGGAACAGGACATGCACGTCAGGGTTCTACAAGAACTCCACAGTGGACAGGTGGCGGAGTTGTATTCGCTCCAGTACCAAGAGACTATTCATTCAAGCTCAACAAGAAAGAGAAGAGAGCTGCATTAAAGTCTGCTCTTACATCAAGAGTTGTTGAGAACAAGCTTGTTGTAGTTGATGAGTTAAAGCTTGATGAAATCAAGACAAAGAAATTTGCAGAGGTATTAAACAACCTTAAGGTTGAGAAGGCTCTTGTAGTATTAAACGATATGGACAAGAACGTAATCGCATCTGCTGCAAACATCCCTACAGTAAAGACAGCTCAGACAAACGAGCTTAATGTATTTGATGTATTAAAGTATGACACAGTAGTAGTTACAAAGGCTGCTGTAGCAACAATCGAGGAGGTATATGCATAATGGCAAACGTACAATACTATGATGTAATCCTCAAACCAGTAGTAACTGAGAAGAGCATGGCTGCAATGGCTGAGAAGAAATATACTTTCTTAGTTCATCCAGAGGCAAACAAGACCATGATTAAAGAAGCAGTAGAGAAGATGTTCGAAGGAACAAAGGTTGCCAAGGTTAACACAATGAACTGCGACGGAAAGAACAAACGTCGTGGAATGGTAACAGGAAAGACTGCTAAGACAAAGAAAGCTATCGTACAGCTTACAGAGGACAGCAAGGATATCGAAATCTTCGCAGGACTCTAGACCGAAAGCAATTAGATTGATTATACGTCAAGTAAAGACGTGAAAAGTAAAACACTCGAAAGGAGAAACAAAATGGGAATCAAGAAGTATAACCCATATACACCTTCTAGAAGAAATATGACTGGTTCAGATTTCTCAGAGATCACAAAGACAACTCCTGAGAAGTCACTTACAACTTCTTTAAAGAAGAACGCTGGTCGTAACAATCAGGGTAAAATCACAGTTAGACACCACGGTGGTGGAAACAGAAGAAAATACAGAATCATCGATTTCAAGAGAAATGCAAAAGATGGTATTCCAGCAACTGTTATCGGAATTGAGTACGATCCAAACAGAACAGCAAATATCGCACTTATCTGCTACGCAGATGGTGTTAAGTCTTACATCTTAGCTCCAGCTGGTCTTACAGACGGAATGAAAGTAATGAGCGGCCCAGATGCTGAGGTTAGAGTTGGAAACTGCTTACCACTTGAGAAAATTCCAGTTGGTACACAGATCCACAACATCGAGCTTATCCCAGGAAAGGGCGGACAGTTAGTACGTTCTGCTGGACTTTCAGCTCAGTTAATGGCTAAAGAAGGAAAATATGCAACACTTCGTCTTCCTTCAGGTGAAATGAGAATGGTTCCAATTCAGTGCCGTGCAACAATCGGTGTTATTGGAAACGGAGATCACAACCTCGTTAATATTGGTAAAGCAGGACGTAAGCGTCACATGGGTATCCGCCCAACAGTTCGTGGTTCTGTTATGAACCCTAACGACCATCCACACGGTGGTGGAGAAGGAAAAGCTCCAGTTGGACGTCCAGGACCATGTACTCCATGGGGCAAGCCTGCACTTGGACTTAAGACTAGAAAGAAGAACAAACAGTCTAACAAGATGATCGTACGTAGAAGAGACGGTCGTGCAATCAAATAATTAGGAGGAAGAAAAAATGGCACGTTCATTAAAAAAAGGACCATTCGCTGACGAAAGCTTACTTAAAAAAGTAGACGCTTTGAATGCATCAGGTGACAATTCAGTAATTAAGACTTGGTCACGTCGTTCAACAATCTTCCCTTCATTCGTAGGACGCACAATCGCTGTTCACGACGGAAGAAAGCATGTTCCAGTATATATTACAGAGGATATGGTTGGACATAAGCTCGGTGAGTTCGTAGCAACAAGAACTTACAGAGGACATGGAAAAGACGAGAAGAAATCAGGCGTAAGATAATAAGATTCAGTTGAAAGGAGGACTCATCCATGGCAAAAGGACATAGATCCCAGATCAAGAGAGAGAGAAACGAAGTTAAAGATACAAGACCTTCAGCTAAGTTATCTTATGCTAGAGTGTCTGTTCAGAAAGCTTGTTTCGTATTAGATGCTATTCGTGGTAAGGATGTTAACACAGCACTTGCTATCGTAACATACAATCCTAGATACGCTTCAAGCTTAGTAAAGAAATTATTAGAGTCAGCAATCGCAAATGCTGAGAATAATTATCCAGAGAAGAATTACAAGGCAGAGAACCTTTATGTAGCAGAGTGCTACGCAAATAAGGGACCAACAATGAAGAGAATTCATCCTAGAGCACAGGGTAGAGCTTACAGAATCGAGAAGAGAATGAGCCACATTACAATCGTGCTTGATGAAAGATAGGAGGCAATCATGGGACAGAAGGTTAATCCTCATGGCTTAAGAGTTGGCGTTATCAAGGACTGGGATTCCAAATGGTATGCAGAGGGTGATTTCGCTGATTACTTAGTAGAAGATTATAATATCAGAACATTTTTAAAGAAAAAATTATACGCTGCTGGTGTTTCTAAGATTGAAATCGAGAGAGCATCAGACAGAGTTAAGGTTATTATCTACACAGCAAAGCCGGGCGTTGTAATTGGTAAGGGCGGAGCTGAAATCGAGAAGATTAAAGCAGAAGTTCAGAAGCTTACAGACAAGAAGCTTGTTGTAGATATCAAAGAAGTTAAGAGACCAGACAAGGATGCTCAGTTAGTAGCTGAGAACATCGCACTTCAGTTAGAAAACCGTGTTTCTTTCCGTCGTGCTATGAAATCTTGCATGGGTCGTGCTATGAAGGCAGGAGCAAAGGGTATTAAGACTTCTTGTTCAGGCCGTCTTGGTGGAGCTGATATGGCTCGTACAGAGACATACAATGAGGGAACAACACCTCTTCAGACACTTAGAGCAGATATTGACTATGGATTCGCTGAGGCAGATACAACTTACGGTAAAGTAGGTGTTAAGGTTTGGATCTACAAAGGCGAAGTGCTTCCTACAAAGGGTAACAAGGAAGGAGGAGCTCAGTAATTATGTTAATGCCAAAGAGAGTAAAACATCGTAAACAGTTCCGTGGTTCTATGACAGGAAAGGCAAGCAGAGGAAACAAAATCACTAATGGTGAATTTGGTATCGTTGCTACAGAGCCATGTTGGATTAGATCTAACCAGATCGAGGCAGCCCGTATTGCTATGACACGTCACGTAAAGCGTGGTGGTAAGGTTTGGATTAAGATTTTCCCAGATAAGCCAGTAACAGCTAAGCCAGCTGAGACTCGAATGGGTTCTGGAAAAGGAGCTTTAGAGTACTGGGTAGCAGTAGTTAAACCAGGTAGAGTATTATTTGAAATCTCCGGAGTACCGGAAGACGTGGCTCGTGAAGCATTACGTCTTGCTACACATAAATTACCTTGCAAATGTAAAGTGGTTTCTCGTGCGGATTTAGAAGGCGGTGTATCAAATGAAAACTAGTGAATTTGTTAAAGAATTAAAATCACAGTCAGTTGCTGATCTTCAGGCTCAGCTTGTTGACGCTAAGAAAGAACTTTTCAATTTAAGATTCCAGAATGCAACAAATCAGTTAGATAACACAGCTAGAATTACAGAGGTTCGTAAGAATATTGCTAGAATTCAGACTGTTATCACAGAAAAAGAGAAGGTTGCTGAGTAATCGGAACATCCTATCAGAAAGGAGATTTTAGATCGTGGAAGAAAGAAATCTTAGAAAAACACGTGTTGGTGTTGTTGTAAGCGATAAGATGGAGAAGACAATCGTTGTAGCTGTAAGAGATAACGTAAGACATCCACTTTACAACAAAATCGTTAAGAAGACATATAAATTAAAGGCTCATGACGAGAACAACGATGCAAAAATCGGAGATACAGTCAGAGTTATGGAAACAAGACCATTATCTAAGGATAAGAGATGGAGACTTGTTGAAATTATGGAAAGAGCAAAATAAAAAGAGGAGGCTACAAGCATGGTACAGCAGGAAAGCAGACTCAAGGTTGCAGATAATACAGGCGCTAAAGAGTTACTTGTTATCCGCGTTATGGGTGGATCTACCAGAAGATATGCGAACATCGGAGATGTAATCGTTGCTACTGTTAAAGATGCAACACCAGGCGGTGTTGTTAAAAAGGGTGACGTTGTTAAAGCCGTTGTAGTTCGTTCAGTAAAAGGTGCTCGTCGTAAAGACGGATCATATATTAAATTTGATGAAAACGCAGCAGTTATTATCAAAGATGACAAAACTCCAAAAGGAACTCGTATCTTTGGACCAGTAGCTCGTGAGCTTCGTGATAAGCAGTTCATGAAGATTGTATCTCTGGCTCCAGAAGTATTATAGGAGGACTAAGATGGCAAGTATGAAAATCAAAAAAGGCGATTTAGTTAAAGTTATCGCTGGAAAAGACAAAGACAAAGAGGGCAAGGTTATTGCCGTAAATACAAAGAATAACACACTTCTTGTTGAGGGAGTAAACATGGTTACAAAGCATGCTAAACCAAGCATGGCTAACCAGCAGGGTGGAATCCTTCATCAGGAAGCAGCTATTGATGCTTCAAACGTAATGCTCGTTGTTGACGGAAAGACAACACGTGTTGGTTTCAAGATGGACGGAGATAAGAAGGTTCGTTTTGCAAAGGCAACAGGCAAGGTTATCGATTAATCAAGAGAGGAGGATTTAAACATTGAGTAGACTTAGAGAACAGTACGAAAATGAGATCAAAGACGCAATGGTCAAAAAATTCGGATATAAAAACACAATGGAGATTCCAAAGCTTGACAAGATCGTAGTTAACATGGGTGTTGGTGAAGCTAAGGAAAACGCTAAGATTCTTGAGGCAGCCGTTAAGGATATGGAAGCCATCACAGGACAGAAAGCAGTTACAACTAAAGCAAAGAATGCTATAGCTAACTTTAAAATCAGAGAAGGAATGCCAATCGGATGTAAGGTTACATTACGTGGTGAGAAGATGTACGAGTTTGCAGATCGTCTCATCAACTTAGCATTACCTCGTGTACGTGACTTTAGAGGTGTTAATCCTAATGCATTTGATGGCCGTGGAAACTATGCACTTGGAATCAAAGAGCAGATTATCTTCCCTGAAATTGAATACGATAAGGTAGACAAGGTTCGTGGAATGGATATCATCTTTGTTACAACTGCAAAGACAGATGAAGAAGCTCGTGAATTATTGACTCAGTTCAATATGCCATTCGCTAAATAATCAGGAGGGATTCTAATGGCTAAGACAAGTATGAAAATCAAACAGCAGCGCAAGCCTAAGTTCTCTACAAGAGCTTACACACGTTGCAGAATTTGTGGACGTCCACATTCAGTTTTAAGAAAATACGGAATCTGCAGAGTATGTTTCCGTGAGTTAGCATATAAAGGTCAGATCCCAGGCGTTAAGAAGGCTTCTTGGTAGACCGTCAGAGAATTAAGGAGGAAATATATATCATGATGATGACAAGTGATCCAATCGCAGATATGCTTACAAGAATTCGTAATGCGAACACTGCAAAGCATGATACAGTTGATGTTCCAGCTTCAAAGATTAAGATCGCAATCGCTGGCATCCTTGTAGATGAAGGATTCATCGAGAAATATGACATTGTTGAAGATGGTAATTTCAAAGTTATCCGTATTACATTAAAATATGGTGCTGATAAGAACGAGAAAGTTATTACAGGCATCAAGAGAATCTCTAAGCCAGGTCTTCGTGTATACGCTGGTAAAGATGAGATCCCTTCAGTACTTGGTGGATTAGGAATCGCTATTCTTTCTACAAACCAGGGAATCATCACTGACAAAGAGGCTAGAAAGCTTCAGGTTGGTGGAGAAGTAATCGCATTTGTTTGGTAGTTTTTAATATAACTAAGGATCTTTACTCTATGCATCTTACGATGTACAGTAAAGATCAAACAAATCAATTTACTAAAAGTATAACCTAGCCATGAGGCTAGAAATACTATATAACTATTAACCTTAATTTATTTAAAGGAGGTACGGGCATGTCACGTATAGGAAGAATGCCAATCGCAGTTCCAGCTGGAGTTGAAGTTGTAATTGCAGAAAATAATCATGTGACTGTAAAAGGTCCAAAGGGTACTCTTGAGAGAACTCTTCCATCAGAGATGGATATCAAATTAGAGGGTGAAGAAATAGTAGTTACAAGACCTAATGATTTGAAGAAAATGAAATCCTTACATGGATTAACAAGAACACTTATCCACAACATGGTTGTTGGTGTAACTGAGGGTTATACAAAGACTCTTGAGGTTAACGGTGTTGGTTACAGAGCTTCTAAGGCTGGAAAGAAACTTACACTTAACTTAGGATACTCACATCCAGTTGAGATGGAAGATCCAGAAGGCATTGAGTCAGAGGTTCAGGATAACAAGATCATTGTTAAGGGTATTGATAAAGAAAAAGTCGGCCAGTACGCAGCTGAGATCAGAGATAAGAGAAGACCAGAGCCATACAAGGGCAAGGGTATCAAATATGCTGATGAAGTTATTAGACGTAAAGTTGGTAAGACTGGTAAAAAATAATTAAAGGAGTGGACAAGTAATGGTTAGTAAGAAATCAAGAACTGAAGTTCGTGTAAAGAAACATAACAGAATGCGTAATCATCTTGCTGGTACAGCAGAGCGTCCTCGTTTAGCTGTATTCAGAAGCAATAACCATATGTATGCTCAGATTATTGATGATACAGTTGGAAATACACTCGTTTCTGCATCAACACTTGACAAGGATATCAAGGCAGAGCTCGAGAAGACTAATAACGTAGATGCAGCAGCAAAGCTTGGTACTGTAATCGCAAAGAAAGCATTAGATAAGAATATTACAACTGTTGTCTTCGATAGAGGCGGATTCATTTACGCAGGTAAAGTAAAAGCATTAGCTGAAGCAGCTAGAGAAGCTGGCTTAGAGTTTTAGGAGGAGACAAACATGAAACGTGAAATCATTGATGCTAGTCAATTAGAATTAGTTGACCAGGTAGTAGACATCAAGCGTGTAACAAAGGTTGTTAAAGGTGGACGTAACATGCGTTTCACAGCACTTGTTGTTGTTGGTGACAAGAACGGCCATGTTGGTGCTGGACTTGGAAAAGCAGCTGAAATTCCTGAAGCTATCCGCAAAGGTAAAGAAGATGCAATCAAGAGCATGATCAGCATTAAGTTAGATGAGAACAACTCAATCACACATGATGTAACAGGAAAATTTACAGGTGCTTCCGTATTATTAAAGAAGTCTCCTGAAGGTACTGGTATTATCGCTGGTGGTCCAGCTCGTTCAGTATGTGAGCTTGCAGGTATCCAGAATATCCGTACAAAATCTTTAGGATCAAACAACAAGCAGAACGTAGTACTTGCTACAATTGAGGCTCTTAGACAGTTAAGAAGCCCTGAAGAGGTTGCAAAGCTTCGTGGTAAATCTGTAGAAGAAATCTTAGGTTAAGGAGGAACGCAAAATGGCAGATAGAGTTAAAGTTACATTAATTAAGTCTACAATTGGTGCTGTTCCAAAGAACAAGAAGACTATTGAGGCTCTTGGTCTTACTAAGTTAGGAAAGACAGTAGAGTTACCAAACAATGCAGCTACACAGGGAGCTGTTCGCAAAGTAGCACCATACGTTAAGGTAGAAGAAGTTTAAGAATAAGACAAGGAGGTACCGTGATGGATTTATCTAATTTAAAAGCAGCTGAAGGTTCAGTGCATAGTGATAATTTCAGAAGAGGCCGTGGACACGGCTCAGGAAACGGTAAGACTGCTGGTAAGGGTCATAAGGGTCAGAAGGCTCGTTCTGGAGCACCTAGAATCGGTTTCGAAGGTGGACAGATGCCATTATACAGAAGATTGCCTAAGAGAGGTTTCAAGAATAGAAACACAAAGACAATCGTAGCAATTAACATTTCAGCTCTTGAGCGTTTCGACAATGATGCAGTTGTAACTGTAGATACATTAGTTGAAGCTGGTATCGTTAAAAACCCAAGAGATGGAGTAAAGATTCTCGGAAATGGTGAACTTACTAAGAAGCTTACAGTTTCAGCTAACGCATTCAGCGCAAGCGCAAAAGAGAAAATTGAAGCTCTTGGTGGAAAAACAGAGGTGATCTAATGTTCGAGACACTCCGTAATGCATTTAAGATTAAGGATATTCGTAATAGAATTCTCTTTACTTTCCTGATGCTTATTGTCATCCGTATCGGAAGCGAGCTTCCGGTACCGGGTGTAAACGGATCTGTATTTCAGGATTGGTTTTCTAACAATTCCTCAGATGGATTAGGATTTGTTGATGCAATTACTGGTGGTTCATTTTTGAATATGTCTGTTTTTGCACTGAACATTACTCCATATATTACATCTTCAATTATTATGCAGTTACTTACTATTGCGATTCCAAAGCTGGAAGAGCTTCAGCGTGATGGAGAAGATGGCAGAAAGAAAATTGTTGAGATAACTCGTTATCTTACAATTGTACTTGGACTTGTGGAGTCAGTTGCAATGACAATCGGCTTTTACAGAGGTGGATACCTTATTGATAAGAGCCCGCTTACAGTTATTATGGTTATCACTTCACTTACAGCTGGTTCAGCTGTTCTTATGTGGATTGGTGAGCGTATCACAGAAAAGGGAATTGGAAACGGTATATCAATCGTTTTGACAATTAACATTATTTCCCGTATACCAGAGGACTTAGGAGCACTTTGGGAGCAGTTTATTGCCTCTCAGACAAACACAGCCAAGGCTGTTGTTGCTGGACTTATTATTGTAGCAGTAATTGTTGTAATGGTAATGTTCGTTATCGTGCTTCAGGGAGCTGAGAGACGTATTCCGGTTCAGTACTCAAGCAAGATTCGTGGAAATAAACAGGTTAGTGGTCAGCAGACACATATTCCACTTAAAGTCAATACAAGTGGTGTTATCCCTGTAATTTTTGCTCAGTCATTGATGTATACACCTGTAATCATTGCAGGAGTACTTGGCAAGGGTAATGGAACAGGAATAGGAAGTAAGATTTTAAGAGGATTATCCCAGGCAAACTGGTGCGATCCAGAGAATCCAATTTATTCAATTGGACTTATCGTTTATATCGTATTAGTTATTGCTTTTGCATATTTCTATACACAGATTACATTTAATCCATTGGAAGTTGCGAATAATATGAAGCGAGCTGGAGGATTTGTTCCTGGTATCAGACCTGGAAAACCAACCAGTGATTACTTAAATCAAATATTGAACTATATCGTATTTATAGGTGCAGTTGGACTTACAATCGTTGCAGTGATTCCTATCTTCTTCAACGGTGTATTCGGCGCAAACGTATCATTTGGTGGAACTTCAATCATCATTGTGGTAGGTGTTGTAATTGAGACATTGAAGCAGATTGAATCACAGATGAGAGTTCGTTACTATAAAGGATTTTTAAATGAGTAATGTACATATGGAGATACTGTTTTCAGTATCTCCTATTGTGCATAATAGAGAATAAGGAGAAGAATATGAAAATTATCATGTTAGGAGCACCTGGTGCTGGAAAAGGAACACAGGCTAAGCAGATTGCTGCAAAATACAATATCCCACATATTTCAACAGGTGATATTTTCCGTGCAAATATTAAAAATGGAACAGAGCTTGGTAAGAAGGCAAAAACATATATGGATCAGGGTGCATTAGTTCCAGATGAGCTTACATGCGACCTTGTAATGGATAGAATTCAGCAGGATGACTGCAAAAATGGATTCGTATTGGATGGTTTCCCAAGAACAATTCCACAGGCTGAAGCTCTTGATGCTGCATTAAAGAAGATTGGTGAGTCTATGGACTTCGCAATTGATGTAGATGTTCCAGATGAGAACATTGTAAATCGTATGGGTGGAAGAAGAGCATGTCTTAACTGCGGAGCAACATACCATATCGTATTTAACCCAACAAAGGTTGAGGGAAAATGTGATTCATGTGGAAGTGACACAGTTCTTCGTGATGATGATAAGCCAGAGACAGTTCAGAAACGTCTTACAGTATATCATGATCAGACACAGCCTCTTATTGAGTACTACAATGCTCAGGGAATTTTAAAATCAGTAGATGGAACAAAACCGATGGACGACGTATTTGCCGCTATCGTAGCAATATTAGGTGAATAATAATGTCTGTAACGATTAAATCAACTCAGGAGATAGAACTGATGAGAGAGGCCGGAAGAATTCTTGCAGCGGTTCATCAGGAGCTTGGAAAAGCAATTAAACCTGGGATGTCCACACTTGATGTGGACCGTTTGGGAGAGGAAATGATCCGAAGCTACGGATGCGAGCCTTCGTTTTTGAACTATTGTGGTTATCCGGCATCAATCTGCGTGTCAGTAAATGACGAAGTTGTGCATGGGATACCAAGTGCAGATCGAATATTAAAAGAAGGCGATATAGTCAGTCTGGATGCAGGAGTTATCTACAAAGGGTATCATTCGGATGCAGCCAGAACAGTCGGGGTTGGAGAAATAAGTAAGGAAGCACAGTTTCTTATAGAAAGAACAAGATTAAGCTTCTTTCAGGGCATAAAGAACGCAAAAGCTGGGAACAGACTTTTTGATATATCAGGAGCTATAGAAGATTTTGCTGAAAGCTTTGGATATGGCGTTGTCTATGACCTGGTTGGTCATGGTATCGGATCCAGCCTTCATGAGGAGCCAGAGATACCTAATTTCAGACCAGGACGTCTACATAGAGGCATAAAGCTCAAGCCGGGAATGACACTGGCTGTTGAGCCTATGATTAATATGGGGACTCCAGATGTTATGTGGATGGATGATGAGTGGACAGTTGTATCAGCAGACCATTCCTTATCTGCACATTATGAAAATACAATACTTATAACAGACAATAAGCCGGAAATCCTATCCTTGACTGAGGATGAAAAAGCAGCTGGATTCCTGGAATTATTTTAGACCAAATGAAACAGATTTATGACAGGAGGATAATTTAAATGTCAAAGGCAGATGTTATCGAAGTTGAAGGAGTTGTAGTTGAGAAGTTACCTAATGCGTTCTTCAAGGTTGAGCTTGAGAATGGACATCAGATTTTAGCTACAATAAGTGGAAAACTTAGAATGAACTTCATCAGAATTTTACCTGGTGATAAAGTTACTATTGAGATGTCTCCATATGACCTTACAAAAGGTAGAATTATTTGGAGAGATAAATAAGAAAATGTATTGACTTCTTGAAAGTGTCCGTGTATAATACTACTCGGACACTTTTGGAAAAGTATCCCGTAAAGGGACTTTCATTGAGAAAGGAGGATTTGCTGTGAAGGTTAGATCATCAGTTAAGCCTATGTGCGAAAAGTGCAAAGTTATTAAAAGAAAAGGAAGCATCAGAATTATCTGCGAGAATCCTAAGCATAAACAGAGACAGGGTTAATTTAAACAAATAAAACCCTGTTATTTGTGCGTAAAGATTCTATAGTAGTATAGTAACCTTTTCAAAAACTAATTATGTGCGGCTGCAGCGCAAATTTGATTTGACGCTGTTCATAATAAACAGAAGGCAGTCTGGGGATGCACTATAATACCGAGTGGTGCATAACGAAAATGCAAAATATGGGAAAATATTTGAGTACACACATTTCAGGACGTGCAACCGTAGCTGTATGAGAATATTTTTCGGTTATAGATATGTTGTTGCAGACGTATCGCTACAATATTGATTTAGGAAAAATTTTTATGGAGGTGTAAACACACATGGCTCGTATTGCAGGTGTAGATTTACCAAGAGAAAAACGTGTAGAAATCGGTTTAACTTACATCTACGGAATCGGTAGAGTAAGCTCAAATCGTATCCTTGAAGCAGCTGGTGTAGATCCAAATACTCGTGTAAGAGATTTAACTGACGATGAGGTTAAGAGAATCTCAGCAGTTATCGACGAGACTCAGACAGTTGAGGGTGATCTTCGTAGAGAAATTGCTTTAAATATTAAGAGACTTCAGGAGATTGGATGCTATCGTGGTATCCGTCATAGAAAAGGACTTCCAGTTCGTGGTCAGAAGACAAAGACTAATGCAAGAACTCGTAAGGGTCCAAAGAGAACAGTAGCAAACAAGAAGAAGTAATTTTACTTCGTTTATTATTTGAGAAAGTAGGTTAGTTTAAAAATGGCTAAGAATGTTGCAAAGAAAACAACTAAAAAGCGTGTAAAGAAAAACGTTGAACGCGGACAGGCACATATTCAGGCATCTTTCAATAACACTATTGTTACATTAACAGATGCAGAAGGAAATGCTCTTTCATGGGCAAGTGCTGGTGGTCTTGGATTTAGAGGTTCAAAGAAATCTACTCCATATGCTGCACAGATGGCAGCAGAAACTGCTACAAAGGCAGCTTTAATCCATGGATTAAAGACAGTTGACGTATTCGTTAAGG
>CAMFPD010000029.1 GCA_945971355.1 uncultured Lachnobacterium sp. | reverse complement strand
GCAGAAGGTCAGCAGTCAGAAAATATGGAAGTAATATCAAAGGGCGAGTATTTTTTCAGAAATGGAAAGCACTTTGTGATTTATGACGAGATAATGGAAGGCACCAGTGAAGCCTTGAAAACAAAAATAAAATTTACAAATGATACACTTGAGGTGCTTCGTCAGGGAGAGATGAGTGTACATATGATTTTTGAAACTGGTAAAAAGAATATTACATATTACTATACTCCTTATGGCAGTCTCCAGATTGGAATTGATGCCAAGGATATTAAGGTGGAAGAGACAGAGGAACTGATTAATGTAGAAGTGAGTTATGCTCTGGATGTGAATTATGAGTATGTTGGAGATTGCAAGATTAAGCTTACAGTATCTCCAAAGGGATCAAAGAATTTTAAATTGGTGTAGGAAAAATGAATGGCCCCGTCCATAAAGGATGGGGCCATTAAATAATACATTATTTCTTTTTCTTAGATTCTTTCTCTTTCTGAGCCTTTTCTTTCTCAGCCTTGAGCTCTGCATTTGCCTGATTGTACTTTTCCTGCATTCTGACGCGGAAGCTCTTTTTCTTTGCAGGCTTTTCGATAGGTCCACGAAGACCGCGAACACTTGTTATGTAGATACCACTCACACTTGCCTTAACTTCCTTCTTAACAGGAATCTCCTCGAAGATAGCTTCGTCAGCAATAAGAGACATGACTCTTGGACCAACCTTAGCCTTAACGATTGGAAGCTTTGAACGACGCATCATCTTAGGAGTCTGCTCAAGTATCTGCTGTGGTAAACCAGCATCTTTGAGACGCATACGTTTCTTATCTATTACAAGCATTGTAATCTGCTGTGAAGCAGCTGCAATCTGAGCATCCTGCTCCTCTTTTTTCTTCTGAGCACGTTTGCCGAGAAAGTGTAATGCTATAAAAGCTACGATAAGAACTACTAAAATTACTAGTAATACAATTGTTAACTTACTCACTTTGGAATCCTCCCTAATTTACTGCACTCCATTTTAGCAGAATTTTGAGGAAAAATCAATTGGACAAGTGAGTTATTGTTGATTTGATTCAAGCAATTTTTTGAGGCGGGCAATTTCGTTGTCTTTAGCCTGAAGTTCATTGTCTTTAGCCTGAAGTTCATTGTCTTTAGCCTGGAGCTCGTCGTCTTTAGCCTGAAGTTCACTGTCTTTAGCCTGGAGTTCACTGTCTTTAGCCTGAAGTTCGTTGTCCATAGCCTGAATTTTTTCTTTTTTGTCTTCAATTTCTTTTTTCATCATATCAAGCATATGTTGTTCTTCATATTTATCAGTTTCTAAAAAGATATTGCCATACATATGAATCAATTCCTCCGGCTTCACAGTCATTTCAAACATTTCTTTGTAAATGTCAGCAAATTTAGAGTCGAATTCAATGATCTCATTAATGCGTTCGATGTTTACGGAATTGAGTAGCATGAGCCAAGCTTCTAACTCTGTTTTAATAGGTTTATTGTGCATTGAATGAGCGAAGTTGTCAAGAGAAACGTAGTAATGTTCATGGACGGAGTTTAAGGCTCTTCCATATTCGGTTCGCATCTGACTGTGTTGTATGTAAGTAGATGAATCAACAGATAATTCATTTGGTGTAGTTTCGAACAGAGCAATTGAGATTATCTTTGGCAACATATCATAAGTGAAGTCCTTGCCATGTGCTTCACGCAAACGACTGTATTCTCTCATTGTAAGGTCAGCACAATAACAGTCAAATCGTTTTACAGGAAATAGGTATCCTACTTTTTGGATTTCTAAGTTGACAATTTCGCCATTTAATAGGCGCACTACAATATCCATGAGTACAAATGAGCCTTTATCACAAATCTTTGTTCCTTCATTAGAAATGCTTGATACAACTTCAACAGGCTGTCCCAGTATTTGACTGAGGAGCCGTCCTAGTCTCTTAGGATGTTTGTCTGGGCTAAGCAGCGCTTTAAAAAAAACATCATAATGAAGTGGAATACCTCGTTTACCCATACAAACATCAAGAAAATCCTGTTTGACATTCCGAGGCAAATCTTTGTAAATCAGTAACGCTTCAGGTGACTTGTACAGAGCTATGATAACATCTTTCTCTGAATTGAAAAATTTGAAAGTTGAGCTTTGAGCCATACACTTTCCCTCCTGTGTAAAAATATTAGATTGTAAACAACTTGGAAAAATTGGCCGATAACATTTTGTAAATCGAATTGTAAAATGAATTGTTAAAAAATATGCCAAGAGTTGCCAAGTAAATTTATAAAAAAATGATACCACAGTATGGAGCAAATTACTAGTCAAAAAAGCGAAATCTCATGTAAGGTATGTATTTTATATGGCTGATGATTATGATATAATGAGCGGAGCGAGATTATATCAGACGCGGAGTACAAAAGCACGGATGCGCACGTTAGTATACGATAAAACACACAGGAGAAACAAAAGTGAAACACAAGCACAATTACAGCTTATTAAAACATCTGGATTTTTTAATTCTGGATTTTATATGTACAGAATTAGCTTTTTTCATAGCATGTCAGATAAGGCAGGCAACATTCCTTGATTTGATAGAGCGCTATATGTTTATGGCAGCAGCAGTAGCTGTAGCATTTTTGGTCATAGTAATGTTCTGGAATATATACTCAGGCATACTCAGGAGAGGCTTTGGAGCTGAGGTAAAAAGTGTATTTGCGCTGACCGCAGGAATATTTGTATCATTGACAGTATATTGTTTTGTGACAAAGACATCAGAAGACTATTCAAGAGCGGTACTTATCACATTTTTATTCATAGCCATACCCCTTATACTCATAGAGAGGCTGGTAGGAAAAGAACTTGTCCGGAAACAGAGAAGCAGAGGTGCAGGGGAAAATCTGCTGTTTGCAAGGGAAGAAATCGCGGAAGAGAAGATAGATATATTCACAGACAAGGCGGAGTCGGGTGTAATAGTCACAGGAATAATTACATATGACAGGACTGACAGAAAAGACATAAAGGGCGTTCCAATTGTAGGCTGCAAGGATGATATCCGGAAATACGTCAGTGAGCACAAGGTAAATTGCGTGTTTGTGCACCTTGCGGAGAATGAGATAAATGAGTACGTGGACTATCTGGTGGGGAAAAAAATACTGGTCTACAGAGTGCTTAGAAATCTGGAAAAGAGCTCATACAGATATGGCGTGGAAGAAATGAATGGTTACAAAACTTTAAGCATTAGAGAGCGGGAAGTGTCACTGGGACATGCCATAACAAAAAGAATTGGCGATATAGTATTCTCAATCCTGGGAATAATCATTACCCTGCCGATAACAATAGTGACAGCAATTGCCATTAAGCTTGAAGATGGAGGACCAATTTTCTATGTATCCTACAGAGTGGGGCAGTACGGGAAAATATTTAAAATGTATAAATTTAGAAGCATGCAGGTGGATGCGGATAAGCTTGAATGCTCACTTACAAAGGAGCAGTTGGAAGAGTACAAAAAGGAATACAAGATTCATAATGACCAGAGAGTGACAAAGGTAGGCAGATTTATCAGAAAATACAGCATAGATGAATTGCCGCAGCTTTTTAACATACTAAAAGGCGAGCTTAGCTTCATAGGGCCAAGACCTGTTCTGGATGATGAAACCAGATTGTATGGGGATAAGCGTGACCTGCTGCTTTCTGTCAGACCAGGGCTTACAGGTTACTGGCAGGCGTATGGAAGGAATAATATTACATATGAAAATGGCGAGAGACAGGCTATGGAGCTGTATTATATAGAGCATTTTTCGTGGTGGTTTAATGTGAAGATATTTTTTAAGACCATTAAGGCTGTTATCACAGCGGAAGGTGCGGAGTAGATAGGAAAATGGAATTAAAAAAAGCAGATATAAAAATAGTAGTTGCCGCTCACAAGCCATATCAGATGCCTGTGGATAAAATGTATCTGCCGGTTCAGGTTGGAGCATCGGGCAAAGAGATTTATCAGAAAATACAGCATAGATGAATTGCCGCAGCTTTTTAACATACTAAAAGGCGAGCTTAGCTTCATAGGGC
This sequence comes from uncultured Lachnobacterium sp., assembly GCA_945971355.1. Lineage (GTDB taxonomy): Bacteria > Bacillota > Clostridia > Lachnospirales > Lachnospiraceae > Roseburia. Next base: position 11,941 of record CAMFPD010000029.1, on the reverse strand, counting down.
CAAGACCTGTTCTGGATGATGAAACCAGATTGTATGGGGATAAGCGTGACCTGCTGCTTTCTGTCAGACCAGGGCTTACAGGTTACTGGCAGGCGTATGGAAGGAATAATATTACATATGAAAATGGCGAGAGACAGGCTATGGAGCTGTATTATATAGAGCATTTTTCGTGGTGGTTTAATGTGAAGATATTTTTTAAGACCATTAAGGCTGTTATCACAGCGGAAGGTGCGGAGTAGATAGGAAAATGGAATTAAAAAAAGCAGATATAAAAATAGTAGTTGCCGCTCACAAGCCATATCAGATGCCTGTGGATAAAATGTATCTGCCGGTTCAGGTTGGAGCATCGGGCAAAGAGAGTATAGGCTATATTCGTGATGATGAAGGCAAAAATATATCATATAAGAACAAGAATTATTGTGAATTGACAGGCTTATACTGGGCTTGGAAAAATACAAAATCGGATTATTTAGGATTAGTGCATTATAGAAGACATTTTGCAAGGAAAAAAGTAATCAGATTATTTTCGAAATCGGGAAAGTGGAATAACGTAGTAGATTTTAAATATTTGACTGAGAAAATATTTAGCGGTGAAAATGATATAAAGATAATACTTCCACTAAAAAGAAATTATTTTATAGAAACAAATTATAGCCAGTATATCCATGCACATCATGCAGAGGATTTAGATATTACACAAAAAATACTGCAGGAGAAATATCCAGATTATATCAAAGCTTATAAGTTGGTTATGAAAGATACAAAAGGTCATAGATTTAATATGTTCATAATGGAGAGAAGTTTAGCTGACCAATATTGTGCATGGTTATTTGATATACTATTTGAATTGGAGAAGAGGCTGGATATATCTAATTATTCGGATAATGATAAAAGAGTATTTGGATTTGTAAGTGAAAGGCTGTTAGACGTATGGATAGAGAAAAACAGGTATTCGTATGTTGAATTGCCAGCACTTTATATGGAAAAAAGAAGTTGGGTAAAGAAAATAACAAATTTTATATTAAGGAAAATAAAGTACAAAAGAGCATAAAATGAATAATCCAGAGATAAGCGTGATTATACCTGTATATAATGGACAATCATATATAAGCAGGTGTGTAGAATCGATATTACGACAAACATATGAAGACTATGAGATATTATTGATAGATGATGGATCAACTGACAGCAGCCCAATAATATGCGATAAGTATAGTACAGAAAATTCAAAAATACGAGTAGTACATAAGGAAAATGGAGGCTTGAGTGATGCGAGGAATATGGGCATCAAAGAATCACAGGGAAAATACATAACATTTGTAGATAATGATGACTGGATAGAGCCACAAATGCTTGAAAAGCTACATGATGCGGCAAAAGTCCATGCAGCAGATATTGTAATGTGTAATCACCAGATGAGATATAGTGGGGATGATAATAAGAAGGAAGCACAAAATGAAAATTATTTTGATAAAGAATATACACAGGATGAGTTTTTGAATATCCTTCTGAGAGTAAATAGCAACAGATGTGTTCATTATGCATGTGCAAAATTATATAGAAGAAGTGTTATAGAAGAACCAGAATATTTTCCATATAAAATGTATAATGAAGATGTTGAGGCGATGTTCAAATCAACATTAAGAAGCAGTAAAATAGTTGAAATCGGCTATGTGGGTTATAATTATTTTTATAATTCTGAAGGAATATCGCACAGTACTTTTGGAGAGAACTTCTTATCATTGACCAAGGTATGGGACAGAGTAGTTGAATTGCTGCAGAAAGAGAAACCAGAGTATGCAGAGTATGCAATATTAAACAGAAAAAGAACATGCTTTACAATATTGTGGAAGAGTATAACCTATGGGTCAAAAGAGACAGATAAGAAATATAGGAAACAGCTGACTGATTTAAGAAGAGAACTGAAAAGTAATATATGGGATATACTCAAAGGCTCTATTGTTCTTAATAGGAAGTGTGCGATAGTTGTTTTGCTTCTATTTTATAATGCAATTAGGGCTGGATATAGGTTCATTAAGTAGAATTGGGAGTTATTGATGAGAGCTAAGGCTAAGAATAGGGCATTTGTATATTTTTTGTTGATGTTACCATTTATTGAACCGCAGTTATTTAAAAATTCAGGTTACGAAAGTCTGGACAGGGCATATGCTGTGGCAAAAGCAATATCAGCAGTGATAGTTATATTTTTATACATATATAAGAAAATGGGAAAAGTGTCTTTGTCTGTTGTACTGATTACACTTATGCAGATGATGACTTTTGTTTGTACTTTATATAATAAGGGGTCATTTTCAAGATTTATGGGACCAGCGTTGACTTCTATAGCAGTTGTGATGATAGGTCAGCTTGTTTTTGAGAAGGACAGTGGGATATATTTCTTAAAGTATGTGGAAATATGTTTGACGTTATTTGTGTTCATACATATCATTGGCTTTGTGTTTAATGTGATAAGGGGTGGGATAGTGTGTGTTTCACAAAGCACTATTCTGGGAATAAAAAATAGATGGATATATATTCTATTGCCATGGACGATAATCGGATTTATAAAGTCATATATGCTCAACAGGCGAGTGATATGGAGAGAGTGGATAAAATATTTTGTGTCATTTTTTTTCGTTACTGTTTCAGGAGCTGTTGGAGCAATTATAGCATTTTTGGGATTTGGAGGGGCGTACCTGTTTACAAAAATATGGATTCGAAATATGAAAAACCGAGTCGATTTTGTTAAATTTTATATTGGAATTTTGATTTATAACGTACTCTTGGTATCAGAAGTTTTATTAGAGCCACTTCGTTATGTAGTTGTAAGAGTATTTAATAAAGATGTAACGCTATCGGGAAGGGTATATTTATGGAGGACGGTTTTATCAGAACTGAAGAAAAATGCCATTTTTGCCAAGGGAGTACAAGCTCATGATGTGGATATGAACTATTTCTATGTAAATAGTGGCTGGGTATTGCCATGTAAGGTGAATCATCCCCACAACTATTTTTTGAATGTAGCTCACCAAGGTGGGATAATCGCTGTGACTTTGTTTATTGTAATATGGTGGATGTGCATGATATGGCTTAATAAAATAGAACAAAAAAACTATAGTGGGCTGCCAATAATTATGATAAGTTCATTTACAGCTTTCTTTTTGGCATCATCAGTTGATACTTTGGATTATTCTTTGTTTTATTTGTTGATACCACTTTGTATACGGATAGGTAGGGAATTTGGAGAAAAAAAATATGCAGCTATCGATAGTAATTCCAGTTTATAATGTAGAAAAATATATATCGAAATGTATAGAATCTATTATTGATCAGACGAATAAGCAGTTTGAACTTATTCTTGTGGATGATGGTTCTACAGATAGCAGTGGTGAGATATGTGATAGTTATGCTAAGAAAAATAATTTTATAAAGGTATATCATATTGACAATAGTGGTCCGGGTGGAGCTAGAAATTATGGAGTAAAGAAAGCATCAGGAGATTATATTTTTTTCGTGGATTCAGACGACTATATCGCAAGAGAAGTGGTTGAGATATTGCAATGCCTTAATTGTACAAATAAATCTGACATTATTGTGGTGGCGGAAGCGATTGTTCCAGAAGAAAAACAAATTATAGAATCATTAAATGTCAGAGATGTGGTAAATGGTATCGAAGAATATACAAATGAGCAGGCAATTGAATTGTTGGGATATGTGAAAAAAATGCTGAGTGCGCCATGGGGAAAAATGATAAAAAAAGATATTTTAATCAATAGACCTTTCCCTGAGAAGGTTATTTATGAAGACTATGAAGAAATGTACCAGATATTTGAGCTTGCTAATAAGATTGTATATGTACCAGCAAAATTGTATTATTATGTACAGAGAGTCGGAAGTATAATGCATTCGCAATGGAATGAACAGCGATACCGATTAATGGAAATAAGTAAATCATTTATGAATTGGACCAAGAAAAAACATCCAGACATATATGCAGCAGCAGTATATAGGTATTTCTTTTCGCTAAATGAACTGTGCGTGTTTGCTATGTCGGAAAAAGGCTATGTTGAATTAACAAAAGAGGCAAGAGTGTATGCTAGAAAAATAAAAGGGCAGTTAATCACGGACAGGAATGTAAAATTTTTGACAAAAATACGATATATGATAATGATATATTTTCCGAGAATGTATAAAAAAATATGGGAAAAGGGAAAAAGGATAATTAGAAAAATAAAGGGTAGCACATAGTAATGGTAAGTACAGAATGTAAAGTAAAATATAGTATAATTATTCCAGCCTACAATGTTGAAAAATATATAGAACGCTCTATAAGAAGTGTAATGGAACAGAGGGTTACAAACTATGAGTGTATCATTGTAAATGATGGTTCTACAGACGCTACGTTGGAAATTGTAAAAAACATAATAGCCAGGGAAAAAAGATTTAAAGTTATAACCCAAGAGAATAAAGGCTTATCGGCAGCTAGAAACACAGCAATAAAAAATGCTTGTGGCAGATATCTTATTTTTTTGGATTCGGATGACTATTTGCCTCAGGATGCACTTAGTATAATTGATAGGGAAATGGAACCAAACGATGAGATGGTGATATTTGACTATTATAAGTTTGTACAAGGACAGAATGAACTTCATAAAGTTAATTGTAATATAGATTCCCTTGGAATGGATAAAAAAGCATTTCTGGAGGAATGTCTTAGTGATAAATTTTATTTATTTACTGTATGGAGAGTTGTAATATCCCGTGCCTTTTTGGAAAAAAATCAATTATGGTTTTATGAAGGAATAATTCACGAGGATGAATTGTGGACGATAAAATCAATGGTTTTAAGCGACAAAACCAGATTGGCACATGGTGCAATATATTGCTATGGACTTGGTAGAGATGGAACTTTATCAAACTTAAAAGTATTGAAGGAACTCAAAGATTTATGGCTTATCATTCAGGAACTACAAGCTTTTGCAGATAAAATTGAAACTGAATCCCATGATATGGCGGTCATAATACGTAAGAGATGCTCACAATTGTATTATGTTATTATCAGAAAATTCTGCCAGTACGGGGCTGCAAATGATCTGGAAGAGTTTGAAAAGGTGATACGCCAAAATTTGAGTATACTTGGAAAAAATAAAAAAAGTTACTGGCTGTGTAAGATGTTTGGAATAAGTAGAGCATCCTTTTTGCTGGATTATATTCACAAAATAAGGGAAAAATTAAATGAAAGAAAATAAGCAAACAGGAAATTCTATATTTGCTGGAATTTTTTGGAAGTTGGGAGAAAGAACACTGGCACAATTGATATCATTTGTAGTATCAATTGTATTGGCAAGAATTTTAATGCCGGAAGATTATGGAACAGTGGCACTTGTTACAATATTTATAACGCTTGCCGATGTCTGTGTCACCAGCGGATTTGGTACTTCACTAATTCAAAAAAGTGATGCAGATGAGTTGGACTATTCTACAATATTCTATTGTGGCCTGGCAGTTGCTGTTGGTATGTATTGTATCATATATTTTACAGCACCACTAATAGCAGGATTTTATGATATGCCAATCCTGGTATCAATTCTTAGAGTGTTTGGATTAAGAATTCCAATTGGAGCTTACAATTCAGTTCAGCATGCGTATGTTTCAAGACATATGATATTTAAAAAATTCTTTTTCTCTACACTTATAGGAACTACATTGTCTGCATTTATCGGAATTGTTATGGCTATATATGGTTTTGGAGTGTGGGCATTGGTAGCACAGTATATGTCAAATACGATAGTGGATAGCATAGTGTTGAGTTTTTCGGTGAAATGGCGGCCAAAGCTTATGTTTTCCTGGGACAGGGCAAGAGCACTTATGAGTTATGGATGGAAAGTACTTGCCGCAGATTTAATAGGAACTTTCTTTGACCAACTGCGTTCTCTTATCATAGGGAAAAAATATGTATCAGCAGACTTGGCATTTTATAATAAAGGTCAGCAGATTCCAAATCTTGTAAGCTCAAATCTTACAAATTCTGTTATGACAGTTTTGTTTCCTGCGATGGCTAACTGTGAGAGAAATATTACTGATGTGAAGGAAATGACCAGAAAAGCGATAAAAGTATTGTCGTATCTTGTAATGCCTATGATGGCTTTTTTAGGCGTGATAGCAGAGCCATTGACGATTATATTATTGACGGAAAAGTGGAAAGCAAGTGTGCCGTTTATGCAGATTATTTGTGTGGGCAGCGCATTTGGAATCATTGGGGGAGTTAGTCTGCAGACAATGAAGGCTATAGGCAGAAGCGATAAGCTTTTAAAACTTGAGTTGTACAAGAAGCCTGTATATTTATTACTGCTGGTGGCAGGAGCTATGATTAATCCTATAGCAATAGCTGTAACGTTGACACTCTATAATATATATGGAACTATGGTTAATTACAGAGCAGTAGGAAAACTTATTGGCTATAGTGTAAAGGAGCAATTGGATGATATAAAAGCTTCCTGTGCTCTTGCTGTGTTGGTAATTGCTGGTGGAAGCGTAGTTCTTGTGTTTGGATTTAGTAGTTATGTAACGATTCTTTTGCAGATAGTAATTTGCGGAGGCATATATATAGGTTTTTCAAAAATATTTCGTGTATATGGTTATACATATATTAGAGATTATATTCTAAGGCAGATAAGGAAACATAAAAATGCAGATAATAAAAGCAATTCATGAAAAAACATTTGTAGAAAAGGCGAAAATATATATTGAAAAAGAATGGCTTAAAATGCATCTAAAAAGCGATGAAAGTCTTGAAAAGGAAATGCAGGTCAGGACATTTAGGCGCATGCAGAAGCGATATGGGAAATGGCTTAATGAGTATGCAGAGAATATTAATATGCAGAAACCTTGTGGTACTACAAATGTGGGGGAAAAAGTATGGATGTGCTGGCTTCAAGGGGAGGAGAATGCGCCGGATCTTGTGAAAGCATGTATTAGTTCTGTAAAAAGGAATCTGCCAGAAATGCAGCTTGTAATTATAACGGAAGAAAACATGGCTGATTATGTAGAACTACCTGAGCATATAGTGGAGAAAAGACAAAAAGGTTTAATAGGCAATGCACATTTTTCTGATATACTGAGAACCGAATTATTGTGTAAGTATGGAGGGATGTGGCTGGACGCCACAGTGCTATGTACAGGTCAGGGATTACCAGATTATATGAAAAAAACGGACTTGTTTGTATATCAGATAGTAAATCTGAGTAGAAAAGAACAGCCAATAGTCAGTTCAAGCTGGCTTATATATGCGAAAAAGGAAGAGCCAATACTTATGGCAGTGCGTAGCATGCTTTACGATTATTGGGAAGAGCATAACAAAGAGGAGAATTATTTTATGTGGCATATTCTATTTACACTGGCTTGTACGGCTTTTAGAAAAGAGTGGAAAGCAGTGCCGGTTTATAATAACCAATCTCCGCATGTATTACAGTTTGAACTTAATGAAAAGTATAATGAAAAAAGATGGGAGCAGATAGAAGCAATGTCTGATTTTCATAAGCTGAATCATCACATAAATTATGCTATGGATGGGACAATGTATGAATATGTTATCAGAAAGTATAGTGAGAGATTATGAATTTGATTAAAATGAAAAATGGGATTCAAAGGAGAATAAGGAAGTATGGCTGTAAGGTTTATGCGGCCACATTTGCAAAGATAGTTCGAATTCGGCATGGAAAAGTCTACGTAGATAACTTTATTGGTAAAGGGTATGGGGGAAATCCTAAGTATATTGTTGATGAAATTTTAAAGAAAAAGCCAGACTGGGAAATTGTCTGGGCTGTAAATGATTTGAATACACCTATGCCAGATGGGGTGCGTAAAGTGAAATATGGCACATTAGCTTGCGCATGGGAGCAGGCATCGGCAGAGTTCTGGATAGATAATGTCAGGAATGCACATCTGGTAAAGAAGAGAAAGGGGCAGATATATTTACATACATCTCATGGAGCATTTGGGTTTAAAGGAGTAGAAAAATTTGTGGAGAACAAATTGTCTCATGAGTATGTAGAGGCTGCAAAATACGATGGAAGTATAACCGACGCAATCATTGCAGAAAATAGATTTAAGGTAGAACAGTATAAAAAATATTATTGGTTGTCAGATAACACGGAGATATTGAAGACGGGGATGCTGGAACCGGGATATAGTTTATCTGATGAGGAACTGCAGAACCGAAAGAGTATTCTGAGAGAAAAATATGGAATGACACAGAAGGACTTTGTAATCTTATATGCACCAACTTTTAGAAATGAGGATGTGGCTGATGTATATAATATCAATTTTAAAAGGGTGCTTGATTGCCTAGAGAAAAAAACGGGCAGGGGTTGTAAGATTATTGTACGTTTTCACCCCAATGTAAACCTTGAAAAGGTGAATGATGTAATTGACCAAAACGACATCAGAATAATGGATGGAAATAATTTTCCAGACGAAATGGAGCGCTATATTTTGTCAGATATGCTTATAACAGATTACTCCTCAGTCATGTATTATTTTAGCCTGTTGAATAAACCAGTATTTATATTCGCAAAAGATTATGAGGCTTACAAAAAAGAAAGAACCTTGCTGCTTCGACCAGAGGACACTCCTTACCCGTTTGCGCAGAATATAGAAGAGTTTGAACAATGTGTAATAGAATATGACCAGAAAAAGTATCAGGAGAAAGTTTGTAAATTCTATGAAAATTTTGAAATATACAGAGAGAAGGATCCGGTAGGAAAAGCAGTGAATTGGATGATTATGCATGCTGATAAGGAGAATTCAAATGAAAAAAGAAATATGGGTTGAGAAACTTAGAGTTTTTGCTACAATGGCGGTTATTCTTTTACATGTTGTTGGAGGCGTATATGTAAATGAACCAGCTGAAATTCCTCAATATCGTAGAATATTTGATTTATCATTATTAATAGCAGTTTCTGATTGGGCGGTGCCTGTGTTTCTAATGATAACGGGGTATTTACTGCTTGATGAGAAAAAGAATTTGTCAAATGGAAAATTAACGGGATATATAAAAAGAATGATATATGTATTGCTTACATTCGGTTTTGGATATTGCTTAATAGAAAGTTTTGTCAATTATAGAAATGAGGGTGTGGGCAAAATACTTGGTGATGCAATTATAAATTTGATAACTGGAAATTCATGGGCACACATGTGGTATGTATATATGCTGATTGGAATATATGCTGTTACACCTATAATTAAAACGTTTGTGAATAAAGCTTCAGATAAACTATTGATTTATATATTAATACTTTTTTTTGTTATGACAATTGTTTTACCAACCGTGAATTACTGCACTGGAATAAAAATTAGTAGGTTGTATATTTTTGGTGCACCATATATTTTTTATTATATCTTTGGATATAGTGTAAGAAGGATTAATATCGACGCAAAGTGGTGGTGGATATTAGGTACAGTATCGTTTGTAAGTATGATTATTACAGCAAACATAAACCTTAATTATAAAAATAGTGTATTTGAATATGACAATGTATGTGTAGCATTGATTGCTATGAGCATATTTACGCTGTCATATATGCATTCTCAAAATAATGACAAACAGGAACATAGGGATAAACTGATAATATATTTATCAAAACGAAGCTTTTGTATTTATCTGGTTCATGCTTTTTTCCTGAATCTGCTTAACAAAGGCTTTGATATGTATCCAACAGACTTGCCTATTTTAGTTGGAGAAGTGGTATTTGCGTTGACAGCATTGGTAGGGTCTCTAGTTGTATATGAAATTCTAGTGCGGCTTCCATTTATAAAAAACATAATATAGAACAATTATAATACATGAAAGATTAACATTATGCCAATTAAACAAAAACTAACCAAACTAACAAATTCAATAACCCGCTATGGCCTCATAGGCACCTGCCAGAAATTCTATGAGCGTAAGTTCGCTCCATGGAACACTAACGAGCCAGACTGGGAAAAATATCTTCCGACCGATGAGGAACTTGAAGCACAGCGCAGACAGATGAGGGAGAATCCGTTTGAATACAACCCTCTTATCAGCATAGTGGTGCCAACCTACGAGACACCAGAGAGATTTCTTGGAGAACTGCTGGATTCGGTGGTGAATCAGACTTACGGGAACTGGGAGCTGGTGCTTGCAGACGGAAGTAAAAGCGATAAAGTGGAGCAGTTTGTGGAGCAGTATGTTAATCGCCATTCACTGCGTAATTCGGATACAATAAACCATGGCGATGGCAGTCAAATGACAGGGAAGATAGGCAAGAAAATCAGATATCATCGTCTTGAGAAAAACGCAGGAATTTCAGAGAATACCAACGTAGGCCTTAGCCTGGCGGCGGGCGAGTATATAGGCTTTGCAGATCATGATGATGTGCTGGGACTTAATGCCCTTTATGAGAATGTGAAAAAACTCAATGAGCTGACACCAGAAGAGCGGAAGCTGTTTATCAGTTATTCTGATGAGGATAAAATTGATGCACAGGGAACAAAACATTATTATTTCCATCATAAGCTAGACTATAACGAGGAATTGATTAGACACTATAATTATTTCTGTCATTTTGTGATGGTAAGTAGAGCTATTCTGGATTTGGATATGTGCGAGGAGTGTTCTGGTTTAGTTGATATGATAAGCCATAAGACAGGAGGGCTTGATCCGAAGAAGGATGGAGCGCAGGATTATGACTTCGTGCTGAGATGTCTGTCAGCAGGAGCAAAAGCATATCATATACCGAAGGTCTTATATCACTGGAGAGTGCATGAGAGCTCCACGGCGGGAAGTGCAGGCACGAAAATGTATGCATATGAGGCGGGGACAGCCGCTATTAGCGATTATCTTGAGCGAAAAGGTGTCAATGCACAGGTAAGCATTAGTAAGGATTTGGGAATCTATGATGTGGAGTATCTGGTTTCAGATGAAGCAAAAGCTTCAAAAATTATAGAGGTTACTGAAATTTCAGATATCATAATATCAAATTCTGATGCAGACTATATTCTGTATATTCCAGAAGGAAGAGAGTGCAGAGAGGCTGACTTTAAAGAGAAGCTTCTTGCGGTTTGCCAGGAAAAGGATGTGGCAGCAGTATCTCTTCGTCTGGTTAAGGGCAATAAGGTAGTTCATACAGGAATAGGAAAAGCATACAGAGGATATTTTAACAGGAATGAGCTGCCTATGGATGTGAAAGAAGTGCCAGTTGGAACAGATAATGACAGTATAGTTCTTATAAAAACAAAGGCTTGGAAAAAGTCAGGATACAGAATGGTTCAGCTAAATAATTTGGATGCTGAATCATAATGGAAGGCGGCCGCTATTACTTCTCCTGTGAAAATCTAAATTAAAAAATAATAGTTACAAGCGCTAAGTTTGAATTATCAGTAAATTATGGTTCATAATTGAACCAATTTCTGTAAAAAATCTGTAGAAAAAAGTCTATTTTGGACACGATTTGGAAGTACATCAGGCATTATAATTGTCTTACAAGTAAGGAGGACAAAGCTTATGATGATGTACGTAGATGTAGATGATAAACTGATTGAAGCAGCAGAGAAATTAGTAAAAACCAGAACATTACAATATGATGTGAAAGCAATAAAAGACCTGGAAGAAGTGGAACACTACCTAACCACGGATCAGGGCTGTGTCAACGATTACTTATTAGATAGAAGACTCCGATGTGATCATCCTATAATCGAAGAAGTAGAATTGCTAGATAAGCAGTTTGCACATGAGGTAACACCAGAGGTGTACATTTCAACCACAGCAGAGAATGTGATGAGGAAACGTCTAAGGGTAGATAAGAGAGGAATCTTGGTAGAAGTGTTACTTAAGCATGGCAGGATTAGAAAAGCTGAGGAAGTGTATATACTGTCTCTTATACACATCTCCGAGCCCACGAGACTAAGGCGAATC
>CAMFPD010000028.1 GCA_945971355.1 uncultured Lachnobacterium sp. | reverse complement strand
TAAATAGAAATTTCTCCCCTTATAGGTATTGCAGCAATTCTCTCAAATCAGAAATTTCGTAATCTATTTTTAGTTCATACTTGTTGTCCTCATGCTTAGGATTATACCAGCATGTTCTTATTCCACAATTATTTCCACCTTTGATATCGCTTGTCAGGGAATCTCCAATTATTAATATCTCATTCTTATCAATTGAATTGTTATGCATTTCTAAAACACTAGAATTCTCAACTTCTATTTTTCCGTTCGCATCAGAGTTTTCAACACAATCTCCGCATCCTATTTCCTTGAATACTGAAGCAAAAAACTTCTCTGAAGGCTTTTCAAACCCTACTTCCTCTGAGATAAAGCACTTCTCTAAGATTTCACCAATTCCTGATTTCTCAATCTTTTTGTGCTGTGCTACTGCAGTTCCATTTGTCACTGCATACTGTCTGTATTTCTTACTGAATGCTTTAAGAAGATTGTATGCATCGTCATTGAAGCATATTGTATCTCCGAGATTAACCTGATATCCTCTATTGAATGCATCTGCCTTTTTTGTATCTAAACCATACTTTGTGAAGAAATCTACAAACCTGCCTATCAAGATTTGTTCCTTTGTCATCTCTCCACGCTCTAATGCTTCCCAATATTTCTTATTAATCTTCTTATAATCCTCTAACATCTCATCAGTACAAGTGCCAAGACCATTTTCCTCAAATCCTCTTCTAATGGCAGCTTCCTCAGCCTTCTCAAAGTTCAGTATCGTTCCGTCTATATCCCATAAAAGAATTTTAAATGCCATGATTTCTCCTATTGCTTTTTTATTTACCTTCCTGCACATACTACGCGGTTTTTTCCAGATTGTTTAGCCTTATATAGAGCCTCATCTGCTGCCGATAGAAGCTTTTCATATCGAAAGTCTTCATCCGGTATCCTTTCCATAGCTGCCCCTATACTTATAGTCACATATTCCGCCACCTCATCAGTAGGTGCCTTTAAATGCTTTTCAAATACTGCCTTTCTAAGTTTCTCCGCACATTGCAATAGTTCTTTCTCATCTGTCTGAAATAGAATAGTTACAAATTCTTCCCCTCCATGTCTAATCATCAACTTTGTTCTTTCTTTCATGTTTTCTCGTATTGCATCTCCAACGGTTCTGAGACATACATCTCCCTCTCCATGTCCGAAAGTATCGTTATATCTCTTAAAGTAATCAATGTCAAACATTATTATTCCGACCTCTGTTTCATTATCATATGTCTGCCTTTCCTTCTGAAAGACAGCATCACCACCTCGCCTATTTAGAAGCTGCGTCAAAGGATCCACAAAAGCCTCCATGTACAGGTATTCTCTAGACATCCATAACATCAGTTGCATTCTTTGTGCCACAAATCCAATAATCTGCATAGCAACAAAGTTCAATATTTCCATCTTGGTACTAACATAGGCAATTTCCTGATTTTGATCATACAATACCATTATTATCATAACAGCAATTGTAAATACCAAATTTGCTGAAAACTCAGCCAGGTTGTATAAAGGCAATAAGCTATAAATAATGAATGTAAAAATCAGAGTAACTCCAATATATCCATTGTCTATCTGGATGCACGACACAACCACCATTGCTATAAACCATATTGGCCAAAAAATTCTATATATAAGTTTGAATTTCCAGATTTCCTCCGAATTATCAATCTTGTTCAAAAACATAATCCAATAAATTAGTATATCAAAAAAAAGAGTATATACTATCAACGCAACAGTAATTGTGATTGATAACGGTAAATATTGAGCATTATTATGAACCGTAAGAAGTATTATATTTACAATATATAATACAAATAAAATTGGACTTATTGATAGAATTCTTCGGCAATTTGTATCTGCAATTCGTTTATTTACTACCGCGCATACATCTGAATTATTCTGATGCAAATACTCCTTTTCCGGAACAAAAGCCTTTTTATAATTCTTTAGTATTTTTCCCATCTTTTCTTTCATATATACCTCCCAACTAATACCTTTTTCCTAATTATACCACATCATATTCATAGGTTTCTATCCCAACAAATTTTTTATATATTACTCCTCACATAAACTATCCCCAATTTGCAGGAACAGAAACCCCAAAATATGATGTGTACAAAAAAGGCACTCTCCAGAAATTCTGAAAAGTGCCATAATTAGCTATATGTCAACCAAAGCAGGAATTATTCCTGAACGTATGGCATCAATGCTACGTGACGAGCACGCTTGATAGCTACTGTAAGAGCTCTCTGATGCTTTGCACAGTTTCCTGTGATACGACGTGGAAGGATTTTTCCTCTCTCAGAGATGTATCTCTTTAATTTGTTTGTATCCTTATAATCAATGACATTATCTTTGCCACAGAAAACACATACTTTTTTTCTTCTACGCATTGGTCTTCTCTTCATTGAAGAACCTTCAGCTGTCTTATTGTAAGCCATGTCTTACCTCCTTAAATATTTGCCCTAAAGCAACTCTTAGTTAAATGGTAATTCTTCATCGATTCCGCCTGGAATATTCATAAATCCGTCGCTAGCCTGACTTGGTGATGGTCTGTCTGCTGGTACGAAACCACCGTCAGATCCTGATGAACTCTTGCTCTCAGCAAATTCAACATTCTCTACAACAACATCTGTTGTGTAAACCTTCTGACCATCCTTGTTTGTATAGCTGCCAGTCTGAATACGACCTTCAATAGCGAATTTTGTTCCTTTACGACCGAATCTCTCAAGAAACTCTGCTGTCTTACCAAAAGCTACGCAATTAATGAAGTCTGCTGTCTGAGGGTCATTCTCCCTCTTGAAACGACGATCAACAGCAAGTGTAAATCTTGCAACTGCTGACTGGCTATCCCCCTGTGAATAGCGGACTTCTGCGTCTCTTGTTAAGCGTCCCATAAGTATTACTTTATTCATAATACGATCTCCTATTTCTTATTCTATGCCTCGTTTTTTCTAACGCATAAGAAACGAAGAACATTGTCCATAATACGAACGTCCTGCTCGAGTAATGCTGGAGCTGTTCCCTCAGCATCGAACTGGATGAAGTAGAAGAAGCCTTCTGTCATGTGCTGGATTTCGTAAGCTAATTTCTTCTTACCCTGCTCCTCAACTTCTGTTACAGTACCACCGGCACGTACGATGTACTCTTTTGCCTTCTCTACTGTAGCTGTTCTCGCATCATCTTCGATCTTTGCACTAACAACGAGTGCTAATTCATATTTGTTCATGCGAATTTACCTCCTTTTGGTCTCTGGTCCATGGTCTTGCCATGAACAAGGAATTTAATATATCACGAAGATAGATGATAGCATGAATTAATCAAATTTGCAAGTAGTTATTCACTTTTTTTCGTCAATCCCCTGTCATTTTTTTCCACAAGCTTTCTAGGCACCATCACCTGATGTCCACATCCCATGCATTTTAATCTGAAATCAGCACCAACCCTGAGTATTTCCCACTCTGCACTCCCACAAGGGTGTGGTTTTTTCAATTTAACAATATCTCCAACTGCGTACTTGTCCATACCTGTCCATTTCCTATCTTATATTTGTCTTGTCACATTTGGTAATCAAATTAAATCTGTATCTGCTCAAACACCTTACCAAGACCTTCCTGTATCAGCAAATCGGCCTTTGAATCCTGTGGTGTAGCTGATTTATTAATAAGAACCAGTTTATTTCCTCTATAATAATCTATTAACCCTGCTGCCGGATATACAGCTAGAGAGGTACCTCCTATTATGAGCATATCTGCATGGCTAATGTAGTATACCGCGTCCTGGATTGTCTTCTGATCCAATCCTTCCTCATACAATACCACATCCGGTTTTACTGTGCCACCACATTTAGGACACACAGGCACCCCTGTTGAATTCAAAATGTCATCAGCACTCATAAACTGATAGCATCGTTCACAGTAATTCCTGAGCACACTGCCATGAAGCTCCATTACATTCTTGCTGCCAGCCTTCTGATGAAGTCCATCAATATTCTGTGTCACAACAGCTTTTACTTTTCCAGCCTTCTCAAGCTCAGCAAGCTTCAGATGGGTTATGTTAGGTTCTGCGTCCAGACAAAGCATCTTATCCCTATAAAACCTATAAAATTCCTCTGTTTTGCTTCTATAAAAGCTATGGCTTAATATTGTCTCTGGTGGATAATCATATTTCTGATTGTAGAGTCCATCCACACTTCTGAAATCAGGTATACCACTTTCTGTGGACACTCCCGCACCACCAAAAAAAACTATATTATCCGATTCCTCCACCCAGTTTAAAAAGGTTGATATATTATCACTCATTTTCTCCCTCATCCTTTCATATTTTATATAAAAACATTCTCTGAAGGTCTTATGAAAAAATTTGTATTTCTTCTTATTCCTATTATAGCTTTTTTTATTATACTTGGAAGCTCTTACTTTGTATCTAAAAAATTTGATGCATTCCTGGATGCTCAGTTTATTTCAGAAGTAACCTCAGACGCACTAACACTACACTATTCTCTGAAGGAACCTTCTGATTACGGAATAGATGTGGACACACTATTTGAGGAAGGAAAATATTTGCCATCATGGAACGCTACTTCATCATCAGTATCACTCAACTCAGCAAATAGCTCAATTGATGTCACTTCCGATAATATCTCTACAACCGAAACTGCATCCACCGAGGACTCATTATCAACCTCATCTACGCAGAACGCCAGCAATAATCTCTCTCAAGAAGCACTATGTAAACTCAAAAAATTCCCCCGTCTTTTTCTGCATAAGGATCAAAAGATAGAATATGATATCCTGTTAGAATACCTTACTCTGGAAAACGAACTGTCACAGTTTGAGCTTTACGAGGAACCCCTCAGTATCTCAAGCGGTACCCATTGTGAGCTCCCTATTCTGCTGTCTGAATATGATTTTAACTGTAAAGAAGATATCGACATATATTTTAAAATTTTAAACGATATTCCACAATACTTTGACGGCCTAATTGCTTTTGAAACCGCCAAAGCAGATGCTGGACTTTTTATGTCAGACCACCTATGTATCGAGGTAATAAACCAATGCGAAGAATTCGAAAGCTCGCCACTTCTTGTTGATAGCTTTAACAATCGAATTAACGAAACAGATTTTCTCACTGATACTGAAAAAACTGACTATATTGATGAAAACAGTGCCATTATCACTAACCTTGTTATGCCTTCATATACGAAAATGGCCTCTGATTTAACCTCACTTTTAGGAAAAGGAAGAAACTCTCTGGGACTTTACTACGCACCAGAAGGAATCCACTACTATGAGCTTCTGGTAAAAAAATACACAGGCTCTGCCAAATCTGTAGAAGAGTTATTTTCTGATATTGAAAATGCAAGAACATCTAATTTTGATAATATAGCTGAACTGACGGCTTCCCCTGACAGCGATGTATCTCTGTCTGAAATTTTAACCGAATCCAGCCAAACACTTAGCCCAGAGGATATTTTAAATAATCTCCAGTTATCCATTCAAAAAGACTTTCCTATTGTGGATAACTTTTGCTATACTGTATCCTCTGTTGATAGCTCACTGTCAGCCGGTCTTGCTCCTGCTTTCTATATTGTTCCACCTTGTGATGATTACACAAATAACAGAATTTACATAAACAGTGCCTGTGATTACCCTGATATTCAGTTTTTTACTACACTTGCCCACGAAGGGGTACCAGGTCATATGTACCAACATATCATGTCCCACGAGCTGGATTTGAAACCATACAGAACCCTCCTCTGTTTTGATGGTTTTTCTGAGGGTTGGGCAACCTACACAGAATTTTTATCTTATGAATATGCTGGTGAGTATATGGGACTCAATCAGACTGCAATTGATTTTCTAAAAAATGAGGCTGCTGCTTCTCTTAGTCTCTATGCTACCACCGATATAGGTGTCAACTATTATGGTTGGGATTATGCTGCTGTTGAAGCTTTCTGGTCTGATTACGGAATTGATGACCCCAATACAATTCTCTCAATTATGGATCTTGTAATTGCCGACCCTGCAAATTACCTGAAATACTATGGAGGATATCTGGAAATAGAAAACTTAAAGAGCCAAAAGGAAGCTAAATATGATAACTTCTCTCTCGGCTCTTTCCATAAAGCTCTTCTTGATATTGGTCCTGCCCAATTTAATATTATTGATAAATATTTTGATGATTTTTATTGTAACAACTGCTGGTAAATATCTCTCTTGCTGACACCTCTGTCCTTTGCTACCAGCTTCATTGCTTCCTTATGGTCTACTCCCTGATTTTCATAGTAGGCCATATGTTCTTCAAGGGGCATTGTCTCCCAGTTCTGTTGTTGTTCCTTGATAACCTCACTTCTGCTCTTTCCACATATTATAAGAACATATTCACCTCTTGGTTCATGCTCTTTTGAATACTCTAAAAGTTCAGAAAATGTAGTCTGCATTTTCTCCTCATGCTTCTTGGTAAGTTCTCTGCAGACTGTCAGCTCTCTATCACCAATTGCATTCATAAGCTCAGTAACTGTCTTTACCAAATGATGTGGTGCTTCATATATAATTATTGTTCTTGTCTCATTTTTCAGTTCTTCTATAATTGCAGCTCTTTCTTTCTTATCCCTTGGCAAAAATGCTTCAAATGCAAACCTTCTGGTTGACCGTCCCGACATGGTAAGAGCTGTAATGCACGCTGCTGGTCCTGGAAGAGATGTAACAGGAACCCCTTCCTCATAGCAGATTCGCACTATGTCTTCTCCAGGATCAGATATGCCTGGTGTTCCTGCATCTGTTATAAGCGCAATATTTTTTCCCTCTTTCAGCTTTGCAACTAACTGATAGGCTTTGTCAATTTTGTTGAACTCATGATAGCTTGTCATTGGAGTCTTGATTTCAAAATGATTCAATAATTTTATTGAATTTCTTGTGTCCTCCGCTGCAATCAGGTCAACCTCCTTTAAGGTTCTGAGTACACGGTATGTAATATCCTCAAGATTTCCTATGGGGGTTGCGCATAAATATAAGGTTCCAGTCATTTTATTCTCCTAATATCCATATATTTGGTAAATCTCTTCTGTATACACATTAGGTTCTTTGTATACAATTAATGGTTTTTCCACAGTTAGTCTGCTTTTGCCACCCTTATATCCCTCAATCAGTACCATGTTTGGTTCTTTATCTACATAAGGGTGAACCAGTCTCATTCTCTTAGGTTCAATTTTGTGTTCCACCATTTTGCTGAATATCTCTGCAAGTCTAAATGGTCTGTGCACCATATAAAACCTACCGCCTTGCTTTAAAAGTCTTGAGCTTTCTCTGATTATATCCTCAAGATTACAACACACCTCATGTCTTGCAATAGTCATTGCATCATCAGGATTTTGTATTCCATGCTGTTCTATCATATAAGGCGGATTCGTTGTCACCACTTCAAAAGAATCATTCCCAAATATTTCTGATGCCTGCTTAATATCACCTTGAACAATATCAATCTTATCCTCCAGATGATTGTACTTAACGCTTCTAAATGCCATATCCGCACTGTCTGGCTGAATTTCTAATCCGGTCAGATGTGCTGCATTTGTTTTTGCTTCCATAAGAATAGGTATAATACCTGTTCCTGTGCCCAGATCTAATACCTTCTCACCTCTTTTGGCTTTTGCAAAATCAGATAATAACACCGCATCTATTCCAAAACAAAATCTCTTTGGATCCTGAATTATATAATAGCCCTTACATTGTAGGTCATCCAGCCTCTCGTTACTGTGTATCAGACTGCTGTCTGCTGTTGTTTCCGTTGTCATTGCGCTTTCCTCTGTTTCGGTTGCGTCTGTTTTTATTGTGATGTTTTCTATTTCCGTCAAATTTTTTATCTCTATTGCCCTCTCTATTGCCATCACCATTTACATTATTATTTTGATTTGACTCACTTTCCTTTTGTCTGTTTGAATTGTTTCTGTTTGGATTACTCTTATTCTGAGGGTTTCGATTCTTAGCCTTTGGCTTCTCCTCCACTATTTCATCAGAATCCTCTAATCCTTCCAGCTCCTTCAACTCCTCTGCTGTAAGCTTCACATCTTTCTTACGGCTTGGTGTAAACTTGATATCGTCTACTGAAAATTCTCTGATTTCTTTCTCATCACCGTTCTCAACCAATACCTTTACATATTGCCTAAGGACATTCAGGCTCTTAACCTCACCGCTGATGCCTTCCTTGCTCACCACAATGTCACCTACATTCGGCATTCTGCTATTGAGATACTCATAGGTTTCCTGCTCATTCTTGAGACAACACATCAATCTGCCACATACACCTGATATCTTTGTTGGATTGAGAGAAAGATTCTGCTCTTTTGCCATTTTGATGGATACAGGTACAAAATCAGAAAGGTATGATTTGCAGCACAACTCTCTACCACAAATTCCAAGTCCGCCCATAAGCTTTGTCTCATCTCTCACACCAATCTGACGAAGCTCTATTCTTGTTCTAAACACTGCTGCCAAATCCTTTACAAGCTCACGGAAATCAATTCTTCCATCTGCAGTGAAGTAGAATAACAGTTTGTTGTTATCAAAAGTATACTCTGCATCTACAAGCTTCATCTCAAGGCCATGCTTGATAATCTTTTCCTTACATATTTTGAAGGCTTCCCTCTCTCTGTCTTTGTTTTTCTCCACATTTTTCTCATCTTCATCAGTTGCAATCCTGATTACTGGCTTTAGTGGTTGTACTACCTTATCATCCTCCACTTCCTTTGGTGGAATGAGCACGGTTCCCATCTCTATTCCTCTTGCAGTCTCTACAATTACATGCATTGCTGTCTCCAGTTCAAAATCTACCGGATCAAAATAATATATTTTTCCTGCGCTTCGGAATCTGATTCCTACTATCTTTGTCATTCTAGTTCTCCTTTATAGTCATAAGCAGCAATTCTATCACTAACTCAAAGTTTACATTGGCATTTAATCTTATCTTTGCCTTCTCCAAACCTTCCAAAATATTATTTATTCCATTATAGGAATGCTTTGCTGCCTGTTTTTTTATATCATAGACCTCATCATTAAAAATTAGTCCATTAACATCGTTTGTTGCCTTCATATAAAGTACATCCCTGTACCATATCATCATCAGATCAAAATAGTCCTGAACCTGAAGCTTGTATTCTGTTATCTGCTTTACAGCTGCAGTAAGCTCATACAAATCTATATCATCTAACCTTTTTAGTAACTGAAGTGCCGACTTTTTCATTTCGTTAAAGTCATCTGAGCCCGCTAACTTGACGGCCTTTCCTACAACTCCTTGTGCAAAGGCTGTACACACATCTGCCTGATAATCAGGAATTTGTTTCTTTTCCATCAGATATTTGTGTATTGTTTCATCTTTTACTGCTTTTAGATTAAGCGTTATACATCTTGAACGTATTGTCTGCAAAAAGCTGTCTGCATTTGTTGTCAGCAAAAGTATAATTCCATATGCTGGTGGCTCCTCTATCGTTTTTAAGAGGGCATTTTGCGCCTGCTGGTTCATTTTCTCTGCTTCATCGATTATATATATCTTATATTTACTGCTATAGGGCTTAATCGCAATATCATTGTTGAGCTGCGCCCTTATTTCATCCACCGAGATATTGTTTGGCTTTTCATGTGTCACATATATTATATCTGGCTGATTATGATCTATTGCCTGTTTGCATGAACGACATTCCATACAGCCTTCCACATCATGATTTTCGCACTGAAGTGCCATTGCAAAAGCCTCTGCTATCATCATTTTTCCTGATGATTCTGGCCCATTCAGAATATAGGCATGCGATACCTTTTCTAATGATATGGCATTTTTTAAATGTTCAATTATCTGTTCGTGTCCGACTATATCCTTAAATCCTGCCATTTTACACCTCATTTTAGGTGAATATATCAAGTAGTAACCCTTCTATTTCACCTATCATATTTAAAATTTTAAGATGATCACTTTCATCTGCCACCAATTCTGTTGCCAGCTGATCCAGATTTTCATCTATCAGCCTAATTATTCCATATACTCTGTGACGGCCTCTTCTATCCAGAAAATTCTCTCTGGAAAACTTATGGGATCTGTATACCACCTCATTAAGAAAATCTTTTATAAGGCCTCTGTATTTTTTCATATCCCTTATGTCCATATGCTGGGCTATTCGGTTTCCCTGAGCCGTTATATCCTCCATCAGCGCATCTACTTTTGCCTGAAGCTCTGCATCTGTTATGGCGGATGACAACGTAAACTTGAAGGAGCCATCTCCTGCTGCCACCTTCTGTGTATCAGGCACCTGCGTCACCTGTGGAATATTGTTTACCTTTACATCCATAAAACTTCCCCTAGTTTTCGTTAATGTACTCTTTTATCTTTTCGATTGTTTCTTCCAATTGCCTGTTTTCAAATCTTACATCTATCTGTGCTTTGTTTAGGTTTTCCTCCGAAAAATCCTCTGAATCCGCAAGAAATCTCCTGCACAGCTCGTCATACTTTGGTGATGTCTCTGCTCTTTCCCTATTCAGTGCTCTCTGTAGACGTTCTCCATCCTCCACCTCTATATATATCGGCACAACAGCTTCTTTTCCAAAATACTCTCTGATTTTAGTATATGCTTCCAATGTTCCTATGAGCATATAGCTGTTTTTATCAAGCTCTATCTGTCCGTCATTTACTGTGAAATATTTCCATATTCCATAGGCGGTATCATAAGCTCTTAACTCTATTATCTTTCCTGATTCCTCCAGCTTTGCAAGCTGATCCTCTGTACAAAAATGATAGCTTTCTCCGTCAACCTCACCCTCTCTTATAGGTCTGGTGGTATATGGAATAATCTTTTTCAGATTAAAGTCTTTCTGACTCATCAATCTGGAATAAATTGTATCTTTTCCAGTTGAGCTTTTGCCCATCACACAATATATCTTTCCCATTTTCATTATCCTTTAAGTATAGTTATGAAATTGTTCTCTGTCAAACCTTGCAATTCAAGGTCTAGCGCTTTTATCATCTGCAAATCAGATATAAGTCTCTCTGATATTACTTCTCCTGGAACAATAAGTGGAATTCCTGGTGGGTATAGGTTAATATACGCCCCTGATACCTTCCCTGTTGCTTCATCCAGAGGGATCTCTTCCATGTCATATTCATCTGCCTGATGAATTTCCAGTTTCTTTTCATTTGGATGATATATTGACGCATTGATTATCTTATCTGTTTTGCGGTTTATAGTCTCATCTGCATCAAATCGTTTGTTATTTATAGTTTTGTTATTTATTAGTCTGTTATCTATATCATCATCTATTTGTATCAGTGCATCAGCTAATCTATCAAAGCCCTCTTTTGTATCCATTATACTTGATAGTGCAACTGCGTAATTACCTGCCGCCATCTCTATCTGTATTCCGTATTTCTCTAATAATATATCCCACATGTCCTGACCACTTATTCCTGCTTTTGTGGTTAATATTATTATCTTGCTTCTGTCAAAGTCGCAGGCTTCTTCTACTGTCAATTCTTCTCTTGTAAGTACTTTGAGATATTTTAGTTCGTTGACCTTGGAATAAAACCTATCCAGATTGTCCTCCAAAGACCCAAACAAATTTTCTTTTTGCGTTTCCACAAGATTAATGGCTCTTTCTATTCCTGCCATCAGCACATAAGATGGTGAACTTGTCTCATATATTCCAAGATATTTTTCTATCTTCTGCGCTTTTACCCTATCGCTGCACAGATGGAGAAGCGCTGTCTGCGTATAGGCTGGTAAGGTCTTGTGAACACTTTCTATTGCTATGTCGGCCCCCTGCTTTATTACATTTTGCGGCATTCCATATCCAAATCCAAAATGCGCCCCATGGGCTGAATCTACTATAAGTATCATATTTTTCTCATGGACAATTTTGGCAATTGCACATACATCTGATGTAATTCCATCATACGTTGGAGACGTAATTATGACAGCTTTTGCATCTGGTGTCTGCTCTATGGCCTGCTGCACATCTTCCACAGTTATCTGTCCCTGAAGTCCGAACCTCGTTATTCTTGGAAATATGTATGTGGGCTTTAATTCATTGAGATACAAAGCATTATACACTGCCTTGTGGGAATTTCTGGCAACTATTACCTTATCACCCTTTCTGGTTGCCGCACTTATTGCTGCCAGTATGCCACATGTACTTCCATTTACAAGATAATATGCTTTCTTTGAACCATATAGCTTTGCCGCCTTGCCCTGTGCTTCCTTCAGTACTCCCTCCGAATGGTGCAGATTGTCAAAGCCTTCTATCTCTGTGATATCCATCTTATATGGATTATAGCTTTCCAATCTCCTCTTATGTCCCGGCATATGAAAAGGATATATATTTGATTTTGAATAATCTATTAGTTTCTTTTCCAGCAATTTTTGTCCTTCTTCTTCATATTATCCCAGATATCTTCCAAGCTCTGGCATCCAGTCGTCAAAAAATATCTCATTGTTACATAATGCGTTCCAAATCGGTTCAAGAAATGCAACTATTGTATCCAGTGCATCATCCCATTTGGCCTCAATTCTCTGCTTTTTGCAGGCGGCAATCCAACGTTTTCTCATATATCCGTATTCTCTGTATCCCTTTAACTGATTAAGCCTTTTCTCGTTCACAATCTTTGGATTATTCTGAGTAAACTTTTCGAATTCCTCCATAACATACCGACCACTTATACTCTCAGTTTTAAGTATCTGACTTGCCTTAATATAAGCGCTCATATCATGAATTAATTCCAGCTTTGATACAATCTCAAATAAACTTTCTACCAATATCCAGTCAGAAGAAAATACCATATAATGAATTCTTCGATGCTTTGGATTCATGGGTTTTAATTCCATTGATACTGGAACTGTAAAATCCTTCCCTGTTGCATTGGTGATATATACAGGATAATCAACCTCCATGTCCTCATACCTTGCAGACAATTTCCATACATATCCCTGATGATTTTCTTCCAGCACTCCATCCCATGCTATATCTGTCTGTTCGCTTAGTATCAGGTCTGAAGCCTCCTCCATAGACTTTTTGTTTTCTATATATATTAGCTTCATCTTATCACTTGAAAGCTCTTTTTCCCCCATCCAGATATAATCCATAAGTCCCGCCTCATTAATTCTGCACAGTAAATCCTCTCCCAGATACCGCCAGAGTGCATCTGCAAATGGGATATTATTCTTTTCACTGATTTCCTTTACTAACATCCTACAGCCACACTCCTATAAGACTTTGAACCTTCTTAATCACTTTTCGCTCTCTTGCGTATTCCAAAAGTGTTGATATATCTTTATCCGCGTCCCTGATGTATCCCTGAAGGGCAGCTTTAAAATCCTCATGATCCATCTTACTCTCATATTTAAGACAATCACAAATCATTCTCTCCTTGTCATAAATCCCAAAGGTCGCGCCCTTAAACTCTATAGTTGTAGCTCCTATTTCAAGTGATTCTGGCTCTGTATAGTAAGGCACTATCTTGGGATATTCCATCTTAAATCTGGATTTTGAAGTGTTCTTATCCACTGCCAGCCGCCAGCCATATGGTTTTTGATCGATATATCCATAAGCATACAGTGCACTTTCCATACACAGTTTTGCATCAGGAAATAAAACCGCCACCAGCTGCTCCTCTGAAAATCGCTCCAGCTTATCTGTATAATATCCGTTCTTTACTCTCACGATATCGCCAGAATTCAAAAGCTCAACTATTCGCCTATAGTCTATCCCCAGTTTGCTTAACTGTTCTTTTTTAACTATTCCCCCATTATCTTCTATTGCTTTTAATACAAGGGCTTTTATATCTTCCATCTTCATTTCTTTTTTCCGCTCCATAGAAATTGTAGTGGTATTTATTTATATTTTAACTTTCTTGAAATCTATCGTCAACAAGGTTTTTTTGTCGTATAATAAGTTTTGTCTTTAAAGGATATGGAGGTAATTATGGAACATTTATCGACAGGACGCCGCAATCCATCACGAGATACCTGTGAGAAAACTATTAAACGAATTCTAATGACAGAGGTGCTTGAGAACGGCAGAAACAAACACTTTAAATCTGCAGCAGATTTTATGAATTATTTTGAATCGCTTTATCCAGCTTCTGATGCATTGACAAAACAAGTTCAGCGCGCAATAAAAGCTCTTGATATGCCTAGAGATGAACATGGGTATTTTATAGTTAATAAAACAGTCGATCAGTTCAATCAGGAAAATACTATTTCAAATGCATTTAAAATCGCTAACGTTTCCGTAGACCCTATGGAGTCCTATGAGACAGTATTTCTATATGCTGATGCCCCACTTCGAAGTTATTTGATTCACATTTTGTCTACATCAGAAACTTTTCAGGGAAAATTCTTAACTATTGTTGAGACCTATAATGGATTGATTTTATACACCCAAAATCGTAACCAGTTAATAGTTTTATTAAATAGTCTGACAATTTAAGACTTTTTAACTAGTGTCTATTATTTAAAAACCGACAATGATTTCTATGAAATCTTGTCGGTTTTGTTGTCTTTTGTCCATATTTTAGTCTTTTTTGTCGTTTTTATTTGAACATGCGGTCTCTTTTTCTTCGTCTTTTCTTTTTTTCTGTGATTTGACGGAACCTATCTTTTCTCTCCTTCTTCACAGACATATTGTGTTTTATAACGTAAAAGTTGTCATATATTTTCTTTCCGAAAAAAGCAATTACAGCAAAAATGATTATAAGTAAAATTACTAACACAAATATTAACGGACTAATCTTTATTACTTTCTTCTCTGACTCTGGTTCATCTTTATAGAATTCACTTTCCACCTTTGCACCAGATGCTTGTATCTCAACACTTCCCACAATATGACCTGCATATGTATATCTCAATGTTGCTATTGAATCACTGGCATTTTGATCCAGCTCAAAGGTTGCTTCGGAAAACTGAACTGTGCTTGGAAGAACAATATAAGCATTCTTATCCAAGGTTGCAAAAAACTCATTACTATTCAATACTCCTATATCCTTCATTGCATTCTCTGCAACAGTTGCTTCATTATCTGAAATGGATAAAGCATTGAAATTACTGAAGCAATAGTCTATAAGTGTGTTTGTGTCTGTGTAATGATCCGGCGCCTGAGCATTCATCACTACAACACACAGCGTTATGCCATTTTTTTCTGCATAGGTTACAAGTGTGCTGTTTGCCGCAATTGTATATCCAGTCTTGCCTCCTGTGCAGTACTCATTTACATACTTTCCCGTGTTATAAAAATGAAGTATATTGTGGTGGTTGCTCAGATAAGTTGGCTCATCATGCTTGTTTGTAGGAGGAATTGTGTATGTCTCTGTTCCAGTTATTATTCTAAAATCTTCATTTTTGTATGCCTCACAGCTGATGAGCGCCATATCATACGCACTGGTATAATGCTCCTCATCTGGCAAACCATTGGCATTGTTAAAATGTGTATCTGTACAGCCAAGAGATTTAGCCTCCTCATTCATCATATCAATGAAAGTACTATAATCTCCTCCTTTTTTCGTTCCGACATATTGTGCCACCTCATATGCACATTCATTTGCAGATGCAAGCATTACTCCATACAAACACTGCTCAATAGTCATCTCCTCACCTATGTCACGCCATATGTGGGAAGTATCACCTTCATTTTTGTACACCGCATCCTCTGAGAATACAACCTTTTCATTCAAATCACAATTTTCCAGTGTAAGGTATGTAGTTAAAATCTTAGTTATACTTGCTGGATAGTTCTGCACATGACTATCTTTCTCATATAAAATAGTTCCAGTATTGACTTCCATTACTATTGCACTTGGAGATGCAATCGCAGGTCCCTCCGGCCAGTACTCCTCCGCCTTTATCTGATTTGGCGAATAACATAGACTACCTACCATGGTGCAGGCAGCCACAATGACCATTCCGGCTCTTTTGATTATATTTTTCTTACTGATCATCAAAATGACTCCTATATATAAT
>CAMFPD010000027.1 GCA_945971355.1 uncultured Lachnobacterium sp. | reverse complement strand
TATAATCGTATTCATACTATGAAAAGGCGGTAATAACACCTATGAATGATGAATTTAAGGAAATAATAGATGGTGAAGATGTGGTAAATACTGAAACAAACACAACAGAAGAGACAGTAAACACATCAGACGAGAATGAATATGAGGATATTTGCTACATATGTAGAAGACCAAGCAGCGTTGCTGGTCGAATGATAAAGATACAGGATGGACTGTGTATTTGTAACGATTGTATGCAGAAAACCTTTGACTCGATGAACAGTGGAAACTTTGGAATGGGAAATCTTTTTGGCGGAGATTTTGGAAATATGCCAAACATCAAGATGGTAAATCTTGCGGATTTACAGGGAGGCATTCCTAATAGCCAAAAGCTTAAGAAGAAAAAACCAAAGGAAAAGAAGGAAGCACCGATACTTGATATACATTCAATTCCAGCACCACATAAAATCAAGGCAAGTCTGGATGAATATGTAGTGGGACAGGAGTATGCTAAGAAGGTAATGTCTGTAGCTGTATATAATCATTACAAGCGTGTAATGTCAAAGGAAGAGGATGGAATCGAGATTGAAAAATCAAATATGCTTATGATAGGACCAACAGGAAGTGGTAAGACATATCTGGTAAAAACACTTGCAAGGCTTCTTGATGTGCCACTTGCAATCACAGATGCAACATCACTTACAGAAGCCGGATATATCGGAGATGATATCGAAAGTGTTGTTAGCAAGCTTCTTGCAGCAGCTGATAATGATGTGGAAAAAGCAGAGCATGGAATAATCTTTATCGATGAGATAGATAAGCTTGCAAAGAAGAGAAATGCAAATCAGAGAGATGTCAGCGGAGAGTCTGTACAGCAGGGAATGTTAAAGCTTCTCGAAGGTGCAGAAATTGAAGTCCCAGTAGGTGCAAGCAGCAAAAATGCCATGGTTCCAATGACCACAGTTGATACCAAGAACATTCTATTTATCTGTGGTGGAGCATTTCCAGATCTTGATGAAATCATAAAGGAGAGATTGAACAAAGAAGCTTCTATTGGTTTCAAGGCTGACCTCAAGGACAAATATGATGACAATGAGAACATTCTCATGGAAGCCACCATTGAGGATGTAAGAAAATTCGGTATGATTCCTGAATTTTTAGGACGTCTTCCTATCATGTTCTCTCTCGAAGCTCTCACAGAGGATATGCTTGTCAAAATCCTTGTTGAGCCTAAGAATGCAATTACTAAGCAGTACAAGCGTCTTCTTGAGATGGACGAAGTTCTTCTGGAATTCGATGATGATGCCCTTCATGCTATTGCTGCAAAAGCCAAGGAGAAGAAGGTTGGTGCCAGAGCTCTCCGTGCCATCATTGAGGAGTTCATGCTGGACATTATGTACGAAATTCCTAAGGACGACAATATTGGTAAGGTTACCATCACTGGTGACTACATAGAGAAGAAAGGTGGGCCACTCATCGAGATGCGTGGCGTAGCGCAGCTTGAGGCCCGTTAATATAACAGCATATTGCAATTGATAATGAGGGGATTTCCCCTCATTTTTATTTGTAAATAGCACAAAGAGGACATATGTTATTCCTGAGACAGACCTTAGAGTAAATCTCCTAGCTTTGTCAGATATTACATTTTGCCTTCAGGGAAGCTGTACTTCAATAGCTTTGACAGTGCGCCCAAATTGTTCTTCCCCCACGAACAAATTAGCTGACCATCCTAGTCAGTCTAAGGAGCCTTACTCAGGAAGTAGATATTAGGGGCGCTTCCGAACAACTCAAGCGCTTTCTTACGATGCGTTATTCGCAGAGTAGAAAGCGCTCTCAAACAAAGTTCTCCCTGCGCCCCACTTTTCCTTCGTTAAGGCTCCAAGACTGACACGAATGGCCCCTAAACTTTTGTCCGTGGGGGAAGAACAATTTGGGCGCACTGTCAAACATTTGAAGAATCAGCTTCAATCGAAGAAGGCAAAATGTGATATCGACAAATCTAGAGATTTACGGCTAGGGATGCGAAGGAATAACATATGTCCTCTTTGTGCGTATATATACAATAAAAGAGGGGAAAATCCCCTCTTGAAAGATTGGTTATGCGGTTATTTCAACGAGCCTCAAGTTGCGTATACGTCCAAAAACCGGAGGAGTGTCAAGCTTTATTCCGATGCGGAGAGTACCAACAGGAAGGGTAACAGCATCCAGGCTGTGGGTTACGTAGCGCACATCGGAAGGAAAGATATCCTTTGAGAAGAGTTCCTCTCCGTTACATGAGATGGTCTTCATGTAGAGAGAAACCTTCACACCGGTGGTGTTTGTGCCGCGATAATCCACAGAGAGCTGATACTTGCCAGACTTTTCGATTTTGATGTCGCGGAACAGGTCGAAGCAGAAGTTACTCTTGCAGGAAACGTATATTTCCTGTGGAGTTTTTGAGCAAGAACCAGTGGAAGAATCACCAGACAGTGCAGGTGAAGTGTCCTCAGGGTTACGACAGATTATCTCAATATCATCCCTGTCTTTTTCAAGCCAGAAGCCTTCGATTCCATCTCTGAAATCACCGTTTGGAATAAGATTTGTTCCAGCCGGTGGAAGCTCAGATTCGTCAATAGCATAGAGACTTTCCATATATTCATCAATATTATCGTATGGCATATTTTCAGGAGAAAAATCCTTGTATACATCAAAGCCCATGAGTGCTTTTCCATGGTCATCAAGCATTCCCATATTTTCGTCCCAACTGCCATGGTCATGTGCTGGATAGCACAATGGCTCCCAATAATACACACCAGTATCCAAATCCCCCGATACAGTTTCTGCAATTTGGAATACAAGCCCAAGAGATTTCTTCTGTTCTTCAATTCCAGCTGGGAGACCAGCGGTGTCCATAAGCTCCTTTGATACGTGACCTGTATCACAAAGTCGCCATGGGTGAGCAGTTTCAACCACATACACTGGCAGATGATAGCGCTCAATCAATTGCTTCATGGAATCGCGAAGATCCATGAAGGTACCATGCCAGAATGAGTAGAAGGATATTCCGATTGCATCAATTGGTTCCATTCCAGCAGCAAACACTGAGTCGAACCACTCCTTCAAATAGTAAAAGCGTCCACCCTGGTCAAGATGAATCATGACCTCAATGTGGTAATCAAAATCTCTGGAAATATTGCGAACTGCGCTAATTCCAGCATTTATAAGTTTAGCCAGGTTTTCATAATTTGGAACGGCGCCATCAGGGAAAAGCATACCGCTTCTGATTTCATTTCCAACCTGAACCATATCTGGAAGCAGATTTTGTGAACCAAGTTCATTCAGTACATCATATGTAAAATCATATACTGCCCTTACTAAGTCATCAAAACTTAAATCATCCCATGCATGGGGTTTTCTCTGCTGTCCTGGGTCAGCCCAGTAGTCTGAATAATGAAAGTCCAGGACAAAGTGCATATCATTAGCTTTTATTTCCTTTGCCATTTTAATAGTGTCAGAAAGATTACAGTAGCCCTTTGATTCAGGCACTAATTCTGGCTGATTCCATATACGAAGTCTTATAGAATTAACTCCGTTATCCTTTAATAATTTGAAAGCTGTTTTTTCTTCTCCATCTTGATCATAGAAGATTTCATTGGCATCTAAGTGCTCTGGAAGAGAAGATATATCCATTCCTTTTAAAAATTTTTTCATCATAGTAGATTCTCCGTTAAAAAATTGGTATGATAGTTATAACATGTTTTATTGTATCGAGAAAGACAATTTTGTAAAAAAGATTTTTATTAACTTATAAAGGGAAGAATTAGCATGAAAATTATTCATTGTGCGGATTTGCATTTGGACTCAAAAATGACTGCAAACTTATCGAAGGAGCAGGCGAAAGAACGTAAGATGGAGATACTCAGAACCTTTTCAAGAATGGTGGAGTATGCGAAAAACAATCAGGTAAAGGCAATTATTATTGCAGGGGATTTGTTTGATACGAGGACAGTGTCGGCAACAGCGCGTAATCTTGTGAGAGATATGATTAATCAAAATAGTGATATTGATTTTTTGTATCTTAAGGGAAACCATGACTATGACAGCTTTCTTGCAAAGCTTGAAGAGATTCCAGAGAATCTGAAGCTTTTTGGTGATGAGTGGACTAGCTATAGATACGGCAATATATGTATATCAGGCATCGAGCTGACAAAAGACAATCAGGTTACTGCGTACAATTCGCTTGTGCTTTCACACGAGGATTACAATATTGTGACTCTCCATGGTCAGATAAGTGAGTATGGTGTAAAGAATGATGCAGAGATAATAAATCTGGATGGACTTAAGAATAAAAACATAGATTATCTGGCGCTGGGACATGTGCATGAACAGCAGTTAGAGCAGTTGGATAACAGAGGAGTGTATTGTTACAGCGGATGTCTGGAGGGAAGAGGTTTTGATGAGTGTGGAGAGAAGGGCTTCATGCTTCTGGAAATAGACGATGAAACCTATGACACAAAGATTAGCTTTATTCCTATTGCGTATAGAACCTTGTATACAATGTTCGTTGATGTAACAGGTACTCGTACAACCCAGGAAGTTGCAGCGAGAATTGAACAGGAAATTGGCAGACAGAAATTCTCATCAAGCAGCTTGGTCAAATTTGTACTGGTAGGCGAAGTTGATGTAGAAAGTGAGATAAACTGCGATTATCTGAAGGATTTATTTGAGGACTATTTCTATTTCGAAAAGGTTTATGATGAGACAAGACTTCTTATTAATTACAGTGAATATGAGAAGGATGCATCGTTAAAGGGTGAATTTATCAGAATGGTACTTGGATCAGATATGGAAGAGGAAAAGAAAACAGAGGTTATCAAAGCTGGAATTATGGCCCTGAGCGGGGAGGAATTATAATTGAGACTAATAGCTTGTCATATAGACAATTTTGGAAAATTATCGAACCTCAATATTAAATTTAATGAGGGAATAAATATTATAAATGAGTCAAATGGATGGGGAAAAAGTACCCTTGCAGCATTTCTTAAGGTGATGTTTTATGGCTTTGACAGCAAAAAGGAAGCTGGAGCACCAGACAAGGAGAGAAAGATATATAAGCCATGGCAAGGTGGAACATACGGTGGAGAGCTTGACATTGAAGTAGGTGAGAAAAGGTATAGAATAAGCAGGACTTTTGGAATCACAGAAAAGGGTGACGAATTTCATCTATATGATTTGGATACTATGCTGGAATCAAATGAGTTTTCTTCAGCCATAGGTGAGGAAATCTTTGATTTAGACAGGGCATCTTTCAAAAGGACTGTTTTTGTGGCCCAGAATGATTGTGTTACAGATACTACAGATTCTATTAACGCAAAGCTTGGCAATCTGGCGGAGAATACTAATGACATCAACAATTTTGAGACTGCAATCGCTCAGATTAAGGATATGATGAATAAGCTGTCTCCAAGCAGAATCACAGGTTCTATAAAGAAGAGAAAGAACGTAATTACCCAGTTACAGCAGGAGCTTGTAAGCTTTGATGCGGCAGAAGATGCTGTGGCTGCAATAAATACTAAGATTGAAGAAAAACAGGCACAGATGAAAGAACTGTCTGCAATCAGACAGGAGTATGCCAAGGCTTTGCAGGTAGCTTCTGAGGACAGCAGACGAATAGAGTTAAAGAAGAACTATGATGCTCTATGTGTGGAGGTAGAAGAAAAATCAAATACTTATAGCGAATTTGTGTCAAGATTCAAAGACCATGTGCCAAGTGACAGTGAAATCTCAGAACAGTTACAGCTTGCAAAGGCATATGAGGAACAGCTTGTTCTTGTGAAAAACGGCAGACTTTCAGACGACGAAGAGGAAGAGCTTAAGAGCCTTGAAGCTGTGTATGGAGAGAATTTTCCGGATGAAGAAGTAATAAAAAGCATGAAGGAAAAGGTTGCCAATGTGGCAAAGGTCAAGGACGAGCATAGCAGGATGGAAATTAAGCTGTCAGAGATGAAATCTGTTGCAATGCTCACAAATCAGCAAAACAGTGATATGCCAAGAGCTGTTAAAAGCAAATTTATTCCTGCGGGAATAGTGACTATTATTTTTGGCATGATTGCAGCGTGTGCTTCCGTTGGACTTAAGCTGGCTGGATTGCAGACATTTCCACAAATGATAATATATGGAATATGTGGCGGAGGTGTCCTTCTTTTTGCTGTTGGTTTAGCATTTATTATTTATGGAACCAAAGCAAATAAGAAGTTTGAGATGCTCAGACTTCACAAGATTGCTGAAATTGAAGAACAAAAGAAAGCCAAGGAGGCTCCAATTGAGGAGCTTAAAGCTGAACTCTCGCAGATAGAGTCTGGGATTGAAATTATTGAAAATGAGATAAAAGATTTTTTGAGTCAATATGGGAAGGAATCAGAACCTACAGCATATCAGACAGCTATTTATGAGATTAAGACAGAGATATCTGATTATGTAAGACTTTTGGAGTCAAAGAAGAAAGCGGATGCCGCTGAACAGAAATGCGATGAGTTAAAGACCGCTATAGGAAACTATGGCAAAATAGTTGGTTTCCAATTCGGTGATAACCTGATAGAAGATATCAACAGAATGCAGGCAAGTGCTTCAGCGTGCAGGCTGGCAGAGGCTACACTTCAAAGTGCAAAGCAAAAAAAGCAGCAATTTGAAGAAGTTAATGATATGGAAAAAATCACGGTTCCTGCAGAGTGTCCATATACCCTTGATGAACTTAATAATTTAATCGGCGATGTGGACAAGCGAATGGAAGAGGTGAGGGAATCACTTCAACAGTACAACAGGCAGCTGGAGGACATGCAGGAACAACTGGATATGCGTGATGAGAAGGAGCTGGAACTGGCGCATTCTATTGAGCAGCAGGAAGAAGACATTCATAAGTATGATATTTATGACACTACTGCAAACTATTTGCAGATGGCAAAGGAACAGTTCACAGCCAGATATATGGCGCCAATATCAAATGGCTTTAGAAAATATTATGAAATTTTAACGCAAAATGAGGAGGAAAACTGGACAGTTGATGCCAACATGAAGCTTCGCGTAAAAGAGCAGGGAGAGCTTAGAGATACACAATGGCTCTCACGTGGATGGCAGGATTTAATTGGTGTATGTATGCGATTTGCACTGGTGGATGCCATGTATCCGGAAGAAAAGCCATTCTTGGTTTTGGATGACCCATTTGTGAATCTTGATGATGATAAGCTTGCAAGAGGTAAGGAGCTTCTTATAGCATTGGAGAAGGAATATCAGGCTATTTATTTTACCTGCCATGAGAGTAGAGAATATAAAGAGTAGTTTTGGAATATAATGCTATAAAACTGATTATTTATGAGGTTTTCATGCAGTTTATTGTTCCTATAACAGATGCAAATTCACCTGCTATTCCACCTGATGAGATAAGGATTGTCAACGAAAAGTATCAGATATGGTATTATAATAATAATAATATTTTGCCACCTTTGGCGGAGGGAAACTATCCCTATGCAAATATTCCAAAGTGTTTGAAGATATGCGATAATCTAAGTGGCACGGGAATAATAAATATGCAAAATCAGCCGAACCTGAATTTGAAGGGCGAGGGAGTTTTGGTGGCAATAATTGATACAGGAATCAATAGCAAGGATTCTGCTTTTACTGATGATTATGGTAAAAGCAGAATCCTTTTTTATTACGATCAGGAAAACGATGTGGAGTATACAAATGAGGATATTGATAAAGCTGATGAGGATGAATTGCCGGCAGATTCAAATGGTCATGGAACCTTTCTTGCCAGTGTGGCCTGCGGTAAGGAAGATATGGTAAATAATTTTGTTGGAGCGGCACCTAAGGCTAATCTTATTGTAGTAAAGCTTCGCGCAGCAGAAAAGGAACTCAGAGATTTTTATTTTATCCCGGAGGATGAGGAAGGGGTATATGCAGAGAGTGATTTGATGCTTGGTATATCCTACTGTGTAAAAAAGGCCGAAGAGCTTGAGATGCCTCTTGTAATCTGTGTAGGAATGGGGGCAAATAATGGTAATCATAATGGAACGGGGTTTCTGTGTGATTACCTGAATATGGTCGCTTCTGAACTGATGCATGCTGTAGTGATTGCAGCAGGTAATGAAGCAGGAGCAAAGCATCATTACAGGGGAGATGCAAGGTCTGTATTAGTACCTGAGAATGTGGAGATGAATCTGGAAAATGATAGTGAGGGCTTTTATGCGGAGTGCTGGAGTCTGGCTCCTGAGCTTGTCAGTGTATCGGTGCAATCTCCCACAGGTGAGATATGGCCAAGGGGAGAAAACACTGTGACTGGTCGTTTAGAGCATGTATTTGTATTCGAAAATACCACAGTTACCATTGAGTATAATTACACAGGCAGAGAACATAGGGATCAGGTTATTTTTATAAGGTTTGACAGACCAACAAAGGGAATATGGACACTTAGAATTCTGCCTGTTTACAGTATTACTGGAATATATGATATATGGTTACCTGCCAATGATTTGTTAAAAGAAAATGTTACGTTCATACGACCAAATCCTGACATAACATTTACTATGCCAGGTGATGCGGATGTTGCCATGACCGTAGGAGGATATAATAATGAAAATAATTCGGTGTATCTGGACTCGGGAAGGGGCTTTACTGCATCAGATGGTTATAAGCCGGATTTTGTGGCACCAGCAGTGGAAATAAAAGGAAAGGGATTGCGAGGGGATTATGTGACCTTTACAGGAACCTCGGCAGCTGCGGCCATAACAGCAGGTGCATCGGCTCAAATCCTTGAGTGGTTTGCATATAAGAGAAATGTGTGGGCGGCAAATTCAGTTGACATAAAGTATTTAATAACAAGAGGCTGTGTGCAGAGAGAGGGGCAGGTATACCCGTCGAAGACTGAGGGATATGGACAAATTAATATTTATAATTCTTTTCAAAAACTTTTTTGAATTACCGAAGTAAAGTGATATAATGAGCGTAGCGAAATTATATCAGACGCGGAGTGCGAAGCACGGATGCGCATGAGTATCATCTATCATGTGCGAAAGCACATGATATAATAGTTTATAAAATTATAATAATTTCACTAGTGTGGACACGTTGCATTTAAAGGGCAAATAGGATAATATTAAACCTAAAAAGTAGAGAAGGAGAGACGAATGACCAAAAAGGAATTGGCAGCATATGCCGCAAGCAAACAAGAACTTTGTATTGCAAACGACACTATATCGGATAATCTCTTCGTAGAGTACGGAGTAAACAGAGGACTGCGAGATCTTAATGGAAAAGGTGTCCTCACAGGACTTACTAATATTTCAAAAATTACATCCTTTAAGGATGGCGAAGATGGAAAGAGAGTACCATGCGACGGCGAGTTATGGTACAGAGGGTATAATGTTCAGACACTTATAAATGAGCTGGAGCCTGATGAATTCGGATTTGAAAAAACAGCTTATCTGCTTTTGTTTGGACAGAAACCAACCTCTGAGGAGCAAGAGGAATTTGCAGCAGTATTGGGAAAGAGCAGAACGCTTCCTTCAAATTTTACAAGAGATGTAATTATGAAGGCTCCTTCAAAGGATATTATGAATTCAATGACAAGGAGTATTCTTACACTGGCTTCTTATGATGATTTAATATCAGATTCTTCTGTTGCAAATAATATACGACAGTGTATCAATCTTATTGCCACATTTCCTATGTTAGCAGTGTATGGATATCACGCATACAATCATTATGAGAATAATCAAAGTATGTATATTCACAGACCAGATCCAAAGCTTTCTACAGCGGAGAACTTTCTTAGAATGCTTAGAAATGACAATAAATATTCACCACTTGAGGCGAGAGTATTAGATGTTGCTCTGATGCTTCATATGGAGCATGGAGGTGGAAATAACTCTACATTTACAACAAGAGTGGTAACTTCTGCAGGAACAGATACATATTCTGCGATTGCAGCAGCTATGTCATCATTAAAAGGTCCGAAGCATGGCGGTGCCAATATCAAGGTTATGGAAATGATGCAGGACATTAGAAAGAACGTTAAGGACTGGGGAGATAGAGATGAGGTAAGGGCTTATCTTGCAAAAATGCTGGATGGCGAAGTGTTTGACAAGAAGGGCCTTATATATGGAATGGGACATGCTGTTTACTCTATTTCAGATCCTAGAGAGAGAGTTTTCAAAGGCTATGTTGAAAAACTGGCTGTTGTAAAGGGTAGAGACAGGGAAATGAATCTCTACAATCTCATTGAGGAGCTTGCTCCAGAGCTTATTGCAGAGAA
Organism: uncultured Lachnobacterium sp.; assembly: GCA_945971355.1. Lineage (GTDB taxonomy): Bacteria > Bacillota > Clostridia > Lachnospirales > Lachnospiraceae > Roseburia. The sequence continues at coordinate 5,781 of CAMFPD010000027.1, read as the reverse complement.
GAGACATATCTTCAAGGGTGTAAGTCCGAACGTGGATTTTTACAGTGGATTCGTATATGAGATGCTTGGAATTCCAATGGAATTATATACACCTCTTTTTGCTATTGCAAGAATAGTTGGATGGAGTGCTCATAGAATAGAGGAGCTTATTGGAATGAATAAGATTATTCGTCCAGCATACATGAGTGTTATGGAAGAGATTGAGTAAATACAAGGGAGTGATAAAAGTGGAACAGATTACAGGAGGCATTACAGCGGCTACTGGATTTATGGCAGCAAGTTGTGAAGCAAATATCAAATATTCTGGAAGAACAGACATGGCGATGGTTTATTCAAAGGAGCCATGTGAATGTGCAGGTACATTTACTACAAATGTGGTGAAGGCTGCGTGTGTACAGTGGGATATGCGTATAGTTGAGTCTGGGAAACCAATGCATGCAGTTGTTGTCAATTCAGGTATTGCCAATGCATGTACAGGTCAGGAGGGCTTTGATGCCTGTGAGGCGACAGCGAGAGCAGTAACAGATAGTCTTGGCGTGGCATATGATTCGGTTGCCGTTGCCTCTACAGGTGTAATTGGAATGCAGCTCCCGGTGGATAAATTGGTTGCTGGTGTAAAGGCTATGAGTAAAACACTGGATAGTAGTCTTGTGGCTGGAACTGATGCATCAAAGGCTATTATGACAACAGATACTGTTAATAAAGAAATCGCTGTGACATTTACTGTTGGTGATAAAAAGGTTACTCTTGGTGGCATGTCAAAGGGATCTGGAATGATTCATCCAAATATGTGCACAATGCTTGCGTTTCTTACAACAGACATCGCTATTGATAAGAAGCTCATGCAGGAAGCACTTCGTGAAGTGGTAAAAGATACCTTTAACATGATTACGGTTGATGGTGATACATCCACAAATGACACTCTTCTTATTATGGCTAATGGGTTGGCTGGAAATGAGAAGATAGTGGATAAGGATGAAAACTATGATAAATTCAAGGAGGCATTGTTTTTCGTATGCGAGTTTCTTGCCCGTAAAATGGCTTCTGATGGTGAGGGTGCAACTAAGCTTTTTGAAGCGAAGGTTGTAAATGCAAAATCAAAGGAAGATGCTCGTACTTTATCAAAAGCAATTGTAGGATCAAATCTTTCAAAAGCAGCCATTTATGGATGTGATGCAAACTTTGGTCGTTTCCTGTGCGCTATGGGATATTCAGGGGCACAGTTTGATCAGAATGATGTGGAATTATTCTTTGAGAGTAAAGCAGGAAGATTGCAGGTGTTTGACAAGGGAAATCCTCTTGACTTTGACGAAGAGTTTGCATTGAAGATTATGAAGGAAGATGAAGTGACTGTATTTGTAGATATGCATGAAGGTGACGCTTACGCCACTGCATGGGGATGCGATTTGACATATGATTATGTCAAGATAAATGCTGATTACAGATCATAAAATCAAATAAGTATAAACTTTATTTTGGAAAATCAAATTATTTCTTGACAAAAGAAATTCATGGTGTTACTTTATTTTGTGAAGTAAAAACATAAATTTTATATTTATATTAATTGGTGAACAAAGGTGTTCAGATGTAGGCTTATGCTACGTTTGGGCGCCTTTTTTGTCGTATGGCAGCATTAGTATAATAAGTATGAAGTATTGAAGCTGTGGATTCGAGATTTTGATATGAGATATACGATAAAAAGTACGATGAAGATTTAGAACGAGGTAACAGAATGAAAAATGGTTTGGATGCAGTAGACCAGAAAATAATTGAGTTATTACAGGAGAATGCGAGAATATCTATTAAAGATATTGCAGCGCAGGTTTTTTTGTCATCTCCTGCGGTGACATCCCGTATAGAAAGACTTGAAAAAAATGGAATAATAAATGGATATCATGCTGAGGTTAATTCCGAGGCTATGGGATATAATGTTAAGGCTTTTATTAATTTAGATTTGAATCCTATACAGAAGAAAGATTTTTATCCGTTTGTGGAGAGTGTGCCAAATGTAGTTGAATGTAATTGTGTAACAGGAGATTATGCAATGCTTCTTGAGGTTCAGTTTGCAAATACAGGGGAGCTTGATAACTTTATAGACAAATTGCAGGAGTTTGGAAAAACACGCACACAGATAGTATTTTCCACAGCAGTTCCGCATAGAGGTGCACCAATTCATGGATGGTCAAGAGCACTTTAATGTGTTAAACTTACAAAGCAGGATATAATTTGTAAGGAGGAAAATAGAAATGGGAATTAAGCTTGGATTTGTCGGCTGTGGAAATATGGGAAAGGCAATGCTTTCAGGAGTACTTGAATCGGGTAAATGTGAAAAGGACGATATTATTGCATCAGCCAAGACAGATGGTTCAAGGGATAAAATAAAGGCAGAATATGGTGTCAGGGTTGCTTTTGATAATAAGGAAGTGGCTAGATTTGCAGATATATTGTTTCTTGCTGTGAAACCACAGTATTATGAAGCTGTCATCAGTGAAATACGAGATGAAGTAAAGGATAACCAGATTATTGTTTCAATGGCTCCAGGAAAGAGCCTTCAGTGGTTTGAAGAAGCTTTTGGCAAGAAGGTAAAAGTTATTCGTACAATGCCAAATACACCATGTATGGTGAAAGAGGGTATGATGGGAATGTGTCCTAATGCTCAGGTGACAGGAGAGGAAGTAGAGCTGGTGAAAAGTATCTGCGAAGGCTTTTCAAAGACTGAGGTAGTGACAGAAAATCTGATGGATGTTGTCACAGCGGTAAGTGGAAGTTCGCCAGCCTATGTGTTTATGTTCATTGAGGCAATGGCAGATGCTGCTGTAGCAGGAGGAATGCCAAGAAATCAAGCATACAAATTTGCTGCACAGGCAGTTCTTGGCAGCGCTAAAATGGTTCTTGAGACAGGAAAACATCCTGGTGAACTTAAAGATATGGTATGTTCACCTGCGGGAACAACAATTCAGGCGGTCAGAGTATTGGAGGAAAATGGCATGAGAAGTTCTGTCATAGAAGCTATGATGAAGTGCCTTGATATATCCAGAAATATGTAATATAGTACGACTAAACACTTGCATTTTCTCAATAGTAAATGTAGAATTAAGACATTGAGTGTAAAGGAGATTTACTATGAGTCAGGAAAAAGTAGATAAATATAAAAAAGAAAAAGCAAATCGTAAGAAAACACTTGCAAGAAACAAGGTTAAGCATGTTGTTTCTATGTGTTGTGCGTGGGCTGTTGTAGCTGCTATTGCAGGATGGGCAGGCTTTACAGGCTATCAGTATTATGAAAAAAATAAGCCTGTAGAGACATATTATTGTGACACAACAGCAATTGATGATTACATTTCAGGGCTTTCAGCAGAATAGGATGTAGAAATTTGACAAATGAGATATATTTGGCACCTATGGAGGGCCTTACAGGATACATAATTAGGAATGCTTTTCATCATCATTTTGATTACATTGATAAATATTACACACCTTTTATCCCAGCAGCCAAGAGGATGAACTTTAAGATAAAAAATGACATCTCTCCTGACAATAATGCTGGGATTATTGTTGTTCCGCAGCTTATGACTATTATTGGTGAAGAAGCAATGGATATGGCACATCAATTGCGGGATTATGGATACAATGAGGTGAATATTAATCTAGGCTGTCCATCAGGAACAGTTGTGTCAAAAGGGCGAGGCTCTGGGATTTTGGCAGATCCAGAGAAATTGGATCATTTTCTGGAGGAGTTATATTCAATAGCAGATATGAATGTAACTATAAAAACCAGAGTGGGGTTCAATGATGATGAATCGTGGCCAAGACTTGTGGAAATATACAGCAAGTACCCTATATCAGAATTAACTATCCATCCCAGAGTTCAGAAGGACTTTTATAAGGGGGCTATTCGCCTGGAGGATTTTGATTTGGCTGTATCTGCAATTGATCAGTCAAAAACAAGGCTTGTCTATAATGGTGATATAAATTCTATGGAAAACTTTAATTTGATAAAAGAGAGATACCCAAGTATAAATAGCTTTATGATTGGGCGTGGAATGTTCATGCATCCTTCATTGGCAGCCCAGATTAAGGGCGTAACCATGGAGGAAGCCGAATATAGACAACGATTGAAAAATTGGCATGATGAAATTCTAAATGGATATTTAGAGCTTTTCTCAGGAGAAAAGGATGCCATATTTAGGATGAAGGAAATCTGGTCATATTTAAAAGATGATTTTGAAGATTCAAATAGAATCTGGAAAAAAATTAAAAAGGCTCAGAATGTTGCAGATTACAAAGCAGCTATATCCACGATTTTTTGATGAAGTTAGTCTATTTGTACATATGCTTTTGCAAGAGCATCTTTAATAGCTGACAAAAGTACCGTTGAGGTATACTGATTTCCCTGTGAAAAAGTAATATTGTCTATTGATTGGTTATCTATGATTTGAGTTGATAATTCATTCATTGCGGATGGAATAAGAGGGTACATTGTCTCAATTGTTTCATCCAGATTGACCAGGTTGACCGCAGTTATGTAATTGTCATCTACTGTTACCTGTACGTCAAAGGAACTCCCGTTTAACAGGACGGATGAGGAATATACACCTGGAACATAGAGAGCGGGTGCCATTGTTTCAACAGTTGATTTTTTACCTGATACCATCACACTGATTATCATAAATAGAATAAGAATTGCAATACCGATTAACACTCCGGTTAAAATCAAATTTTTCATTCTTAAAACAACAATTTTTGTTTTTGCGCTCATGTTTTGCCTCCTCAAATATAGTTGTGTAATCTGCTGATTAGTACATTTTATTTGGTATACAAAATAATATGAAAAAAAGTTGAAAAAAATTTCAAAAAAGTGTTGACATGAACCTACCTTTTAGGTATTATATCTCTTGTGCTTAGGAAACACACCAAAGCACAGAAAATTAAATGCGATAGTGGCGTAGTTGGTAACGCGCGACCTTGCCAAGGTCGAGACCGCGGGTTCGAGCCCCGTCTATCGCTCTTACAACGAAAAGGGATATCCGTTTGGATATCCCTTTTTTCGTTGTAGGAGCGGGGCGGAGGCTCGAAGGTTCTCGCTTCTTCGCTTCGCGACCGTCCGCGCAAAGCCGACGTCCACTGGACGTCGTGCGCCGTCTATCGCTCTGAATTATATCCCATTAGAAATCAAGGTCCTAAGGGGTTTTTGTTTGCTCAAAATATAATCAAAAATTAGGAAAATAATGCAAAATTATGACAAAAGTGGTCTCAAAAGTGGTCACAGAAATTGTCACAACCCGGCGAAATTTAATACTTAGTTATCAAGAGATAGCCGTTCCTAAACTTTGACGAGAGCAGGACGGCTATTTCTTATGTTTTCTGAGTGTATCTATGTATGTCAAAATAGCCATCATCATAATCCTCCAACTTCCCTGCTAAGTGTATTAAATTATATTGGGTAATTACGAAATAAATAAGATGTCAACTATTATGTAGTAAGAAAAATAAAGTGTTTGTCGATAAATTGAAACTATCAGATTATGAATAGCATGTGAATAGGCAACAGGGAATTATGGATATATGTACATATTTCTTAAAATTTAATTAATCGTCTTGCGTACACCCTTGCGTACAACACTATTTTGTGGAATAATGTCTTGCTAAGGGAAAGGAAGTAAGTTATGAAATTATTTAATCAGTACAAAAATTTAAGCAGAGAAATCTATGTCCTCTTTTTTGGCAGAATTGTAACCAGTATGGGTGCGCTTATTTGGCCACTTTTGACACTGATTATGA
>CAMFPD010000026.1 GCA_945971355.1 uncultured Lachnobacterium sp. | reverse complement strand
AAATAAGTCTATACCATCGGTTTCTTTGTTACAAGCTGACGTGTGAACAGTAACTCATATAGCAGCTTAGTTATTCAATTTATATAGCATTTATTGACAATGTAAAATAATGATGTTACTTTGAAGGTGGAAGATGTAACCAGGTCATCTGGGGCGGATTCATTCGCAGCATCTTCCTTTTTTGTATCCAGCTTTTCATTCTTTATTACTGTGTTCTCATAGTCAGCATAAAAAAATACACAGGCAGCTCTTGTTACAAAATCACTATCTGCAGTTACTTCTGTCACCTTTCTGTAGCAGATATGTATACGGAGATCAATAAATTGACATATTGATTTGTTACCAGTATGTTACCAGTGTGTTACCAGTGATATATTTTTTATAGACTTTAAGTAATATTACACAAAAAATCAGAACCACCGGCTTAGCCGGTGGTTTGTTCTAGCCCTATAAGGGCTCGTTACCGGCACTGAGTCTAAAGACCCATCGAATGGTTCGCCAGCCGCAACATCATTTCTCTACTGAGCCCCTTGGGCTCTTTTTATTTGTTTTGTTTTACTGGCTCACCCGTAAACGGGTCAACATACTCTTTTAGTGTCATTTGATCGTATTCCAAATCTTCTTTTAATTGATTTTGGATATACTCCTGTATTTTCTTTGCATTTTTTCCTACAGTATCTACATAATATCCTCTACACCAGAAATGACGATTCCCATACTTATATTTTAAATTCGCATGTCTTTCAAATATCATTAATGTACTTTTTCCCTTTAGAAATCCTACAAAACTTGACACACTCATACTCGGTGGAATTCTCACTAACATATGAACATGATCCGGACAGATTTCTGCCTCAATTATTTCGACCCCTTTTCTTTTACATAGTGTACTCAATATATTAGCTATGTCTTGTTTCAATTCTCCATACGCTACTTTCCTTCTAAACTTCGGGGCAAATACTATATGATACTTACATTCCCATTTGGTGTGTGATAAACTATTCATGTCCATTTGGACTACCTCCTTTGCTTTACTTGGTTGGCGAACCTTAGTAATTATAGCATTGGAGGTTTTTTACTGTAAGCTAAAGCTATTGTTGTCCCCCTGCATAGCAGGGGGTTTTATTAAAGACTGCCATACAATAAAAGCCTTAAAACTCAACGTTTTAAGGCTTTTTAACCATTCTTAATTAGCTTTGAATACCCAAAAGATTAAACTCTTGATAAGTACTCTCCTGTACGTGTATCAATCTTGATAACGTCATCTGTCTCAACGAAAAGTGGAACATAAACTGTTGCACCTGTCTCAACTGTTGCAGGCTTTGTAGCACCTGTAGCTGTGTCACCCTTGAATCCTGGCTCAGTCTCTGTGATCTGAAGCTCAACGAAAAGTGGTGGCTCAACTGCGAATACTTTTCCTTTGTGTGAACATACTTTACATGTCTCGTTCTCTTTAACGAACTTAAGAGCATCTCCTACTTCTTCCTTTGGAAGTGCAATCTGCTCATATGTCTCTCCATCCATGAAGTTGTAGAAATCATCATCTGCGTAAAGATACTGCATATCTTTTCTGTCAATGTGAGCTGTTGGACATTTCTCTGTTGGACGGAATGTCTTCTCAACAACACCTCCACTGATGATATTCTTTAATTTTGTTCTTACGAAAGCTGCGCCCTTACCTGGCTTAACATGCTGGAATTCAATAATCTGGTAAATGTTACCTTCGAACTCGATTGTAACACCGTTTCTAAAATCTCCTGCTGAAATCATTCGATCTTCCTCCTTGATTTGTCTCTTACTTGTGAATTCTACTATAAAATGGCATACTTTTCAAGTACTTATTTACTTGTTACGTGCCTCAATCTCCTCCAACATTGCGATTCTTGTTGCATGTCTTCCACCCTCAAACTCAGCTTCAAGATATGCCTTCACAATATCCTTTGCAAGCTCAACTCCAACAATTCTCTCTCCAAAAGCAATGATATTAGCATTGTTATGCTGTTTTACAAGTCTCGCTGTTGCTGTGTCTGAGCAAACTGCTGCCCTTACACCGTTTACTTTATTTGCGGCAATCGAAATACCTACACCTGTACCACAGATAAGAATTCCACAGTCAAATTCACCTGAAGCAACTGCACGTCCAACCTTCTCTCCGTACTCAGGATAATTGCAACTCTCTGTAGTGTCTGTTCCGAAGTTTACAACCTCATGTCCCATTGACTCCACATATTCTTTTATTACCTTTTTTAGTTCCACTGCTGCATGGTCATTTCCAATTGCTATTCTCATTTTATTCTCCTTGATTTTCATATTAATACATGACACAAGTGTTTTACTAAGCACTCACAAACTGTCATATTTCGTTGTACATAATCCATTTGCCTGCCATCAAACTCAAATTTTTACTTTGACAGCACCAACAATATATATACTTCACTAACACATTTTTGTCAAATAAAACACTGCAAGCTGAGTCCTGTCTCTCAAGGATAATTTTTCAAGGATCACACTTATATAATTTCTAACTGTCCCCTCTGACAGAAACAGGCTGTCTGCAATCTCCTTATTGCTTTTCCCTAAACCTACCTGCGCAATTATATCAAGCTCCTTTTCACATAAATCATAGGAAGCTGCATCAAACTCAGACTTTGACTGTTTGAGAACCGGGATCTTACTTACTATCTCTCCTCCAAAAACACTCTGGCCTCTGTAAACAGCCTTGATTGCAGGCACAATTCCATCGAAATCCTGTTTCAATATATATCCCTTGACACCGATTTCAAGAGCATTAACAATATACTCATCATCAGAAAAAGTCGTAAGAAGAAGAATCCTTGCATCAGGATATTCTGAAATTATTTCTTTTGCTGCATCAAGCCCTGACATTTTCTTCATCTGAATATCCATAAGAAGTACATCCGGTATTATTTCTTTATATAAGGAAACAGCATCCTCCCCATCATTTCCACATCCACATACCTCTATCTCGGAATCGGCCTCCAGAATCGTCTTAAGAGACATTGCTACAATTTGATCATCATCAACTATAATTACTCTCATATTTTGCTCCTCAATTTTATTTAGAAGATTTTGGGATAGAAATCAATATCCTAAATCCCTTTTCCCTTGATATTGTAATGGTTCCAGACAAAGCTTCCACCCTGTCTGTCATATTTTTGAGTCCAATTCCCGCTTCACTATTTTTATCAGTATTTTTCTTATTCTTTACCGAACCATTATCCTCAATAACCATCTGATAAAAACCAGGATGTTCTCTAAGCAACACATCCACCTTATCAGCATCAGAATGCTTCACAATATTAGACATTGCCTCTTTCACTATAGAAATAAGACAATACTTTACATTTCTAGGCACATTGTTTGACATATCATAATCTACTTTTACAGCATAATTTTTCATATCAGAAACAGCCTCATATATTGCAAGCTTCAAATCAATCGACTCATCATGAAGATCATGTATACTCTCTCTGATATTGTTCATTGCCTCATTCAGCGTATCACTTACACTCTCAAGCTGACCATGGAGTGGTTCCTCCTTATATATAGTCATAAGGGCTCCCATCTGCAATATTGTCCTGGAAAGCATATGACCAACGTTGTCATGAATCTCTCTGGCAATTCGATTTCTCTCCTGAAGTGTGGCAACATGTATAGATGCATATTGATTATCCAACAATTCTCTGTTTTTACTCTTTAATTCATTCTCCATGATTTTGGCAGTATCCACAGCCTCCAGTGCTTTGGCTGTAGCTTCCTCTGCTCTGCTTGCCTCATAAGACAATGCGATAGCCAAAACACAACTCACAATTAACCCCGCAATTAAGAAATTAGGGACATCAGAATCTACTAACATAAGAATAAGCAATGCTACTATGTTTCTCTTTAACTTGCCATTCCATGTGCTGTCATATAGCATTATCGGTACAAAAAAAATCAGATTGATAATCTGTAAACATAAAAGCACAAAAGTAATTAAAAGTCCAAGTTTAATCTTATCATTCTCTACACACACAGACACCTCTGTAAAAATTATAGCAATCAAAAATGAAATTACCGCATCTCTGCTTTGGCAAAAAGACAAAACCATAAACAAGTCCCGCCACCAAAAATAAGTTTTCCTCTATTATTCTGCTCATTGTATTTCTATCCTAATTTTAAATTTTGAATATGTTTTTTTAGCCACACATTCCTCAAGTATTTTTACGTTACCATATATTATGACAAATGTCATGTTAATCTTCTGACAATATTCACTTATAACCTAATCCCCAAAACATTATTATGAGTACATAACATGAGCAACAAATAATTTTTAAATATTTCTGGAGGTAATGAAAATGAATGAACCAGCTGTAAAGGTTGAAAATCTTGTAAAAAGGTACAAAGAAATACTTGCCGTTGACCATCTGAATCTTGAAATAAGACAGGGCGAAATATTCGGACTTCTCGGTCCTAATGGTTCCGGCAAGACAACAACTATCAACTGCATTTTATCACTTCTATCATATGACATGGGTGATATTTCGATTTTTGGAAAGCCAATGGCACCAAACAGATACGACATCAAAAAGGATATCGGTATCATAATGCAGAATGTAGCAGTCTTCGACGAGCTTACAGTATATGAAAACATCGACTATTTCTGTGGTCTTTATATAAAGGATAAGAAAATTAGAGCACAGTATGTAGAGGATGCTATCGATTTTGTAGGCTTAAACGATTTCAGAAAATTCTATCCTAAGAAACTTTCTGGTGGTTTACTCAGAAGATTAAACATCGCATGCGGCATCGCTCACAAGCCAAAGCTTATCATCCTTGATGAGCCAACAGTTGCTGTAGATCCACAGAGTCGAAACAGCATTCTGGAGGGTATTCAAAAGCTGAATGAAAACGGTGCAACAATAATCTACACATCTCATTATATGGAAGAGGTTGAGCAGATTTGTACCAGAATTGCAATTGTTGATAAAGGAAAAAATCTTGCACTTGGAACTAAGGACGAATTAAAGAAACTGATTAAGAAGCGTGAAATCATCACAATAGACATTCTCGATATCAAAGACTCAGACATTGCAGCAATCGAAAATCTGCCACATGTGTATGATGTGACCTTCGAAAATCATCAACTTACTATTCTATGTGATGGTGGACAACACAATCTCATCCGGGTTCTTGATTATTTACAAAGCAAAGAATATTCATTCGGGCATGTTCATTCCGAGCTGCCAACACTTAACGATGTATTCCTTGAAATAACAGGAAAAGAATTAAGAGACTAGGAGGTAACCATGGCACATATAATTCTACTCTCATGGAAAAAGCTCTTTAGAGATAAAGTAAATACATTCTGGATTCTGTGCTTTCCAATAGTTCTTGGAACACTTTTCAACCTTGCCTTCTCTAATCTGGCAAAAGATGAAAAAATGAGTCCTATACCTGTGGCTGTCATTCTTGAAGATGACGAATATGCAGATGCATTAGAAGCTACAATAGATGAAATTACTGACTCAACTGATCCAATGCTTGACCCTACTTACTGCACAATGGATGAAGCTATGGAATTACTTGAAGCAAAAGAAATCACTGGAATCCTTCAATCAGGTGAGCAGGTGAGTTTGACAATCTCATCAAACATGACAAATGATACATTAAACCAAAGTATCCTTCAGGCATTTACTAATGAATACAATATGCAGCAGGATGCTATTATCAATATCCTCACTACTCACCCTGAGAAGATTGCAGATGTACTTGATAACTTTGAAACTGGTACTGATTACAATAAAACAGTTTCACTCAGCCGCGACGATGGAGCAAGCCCATTTACTCAGTACTTTTTCAACCTTCTTGCAATGACCAGCCTTTTCACCGCTGTAGGAGGAATCAAAATTGCTACTGAAAATCAGGCTAATCTCACACCTCTTGGAGCAAGAAAGTGTGTGTCACCTACACACAAGCTTGTGACATTGGTCTCTGAGCTTATTGCCACAACAACCTATGAGTTTTTACTGAATATTATAGGCTTTTGCTATCTCGCATATGTGTTAAAAGTAGATATTTTATCACGTTTTCCGCTTTCAATATTCTCACTGTTTATCAGTTGCCTAACTGGAGTTAGTCTCGGCTTATTCATTGGAAGCCTTGGTCAAAAACAAGCCGAATTCAAACAGGGAATGGTTTTTGCAGTCACAATGCCTATGTGCTTTTTAAGTGGTCTTATGATAGGAAACATGAGAATTGTTATTGAGGAGCATTGTCCTATCATTAACAAACTTAATCCCGCCGCTCTTATTTCTGACTGTTATTACACATTGGCAACTTACGAAAGCTTAGATCGCTTTAAGACAGACATTATTACACTAATTGTTTATACATGTATTTTTATTCTGTTTGGATTTTTAGTAACAAGGAGACAAAAATATGCAAGTTTATAAGACCTTCTTTAAAATAGCAAAAAAATATTTATCGAGCTGCATAATTTACTTTTCTATCTTCATTGTTCTTTTGATTGCAATGAGTAAGCTTGGTACAGAGACAACTAATTCAAGATTTGAAGCAGATACAGTTAATTTTGCAGTGATAGACAACGACAACACAACAGCAAGTGAAGCCCTGCTTGATTATCTAACAGGAAAACACGAGCTTGTAACTCTGGATGACTATAGCAACGAAAGTCTTCAGGACTATATGTACTATGAAAAAATTGAGTATGTACTGATTATTCCTGACGGATATGAAGCTAATTTATTAAGTGGAAAAACTGAGAATATCATTTCTCATTCAATGAGAACAGACAGTGCTAAAGGGTTCTTTTTCAATCAGGATGTAAATGCCTATTTAGACTGCTTGAAACTGTATTTGGGAGCTGACTATTCTCTTTCAGAGGCTCTCGATGCAACAAAGGACACCATTGAAGCAACTGCTGATACCAAACCTGAATCGATTACATTTGAGGAAAAAAATAACAATATTGTTTCAGGAATGACTTCATACTTTCAGTATATGGCTTACGTAATGATGTCAGGGCTTATTATAGCAGTTTCACCAATACTGATTACATTCCACAAACGTAATTTGCAGGAAAGACTTGCATGTTCGTCAACAGCAGTCAGAACTCAAAGCATCGGAATTGGACTTGGATGTATAACCTACTGCATTGCAGCATGGCTAATCCTCATGGTCGTAGCTATGATTCTATACAGACCAGAAAATATGTTTTCAGAGACAGGACTCATGTTTATACTAAACAGCTTTGTCTACACAATATGTATCACTTTAATTACATTGATTATCGGTTCTTTTAATCTGGAGACAAATGCACTTAACCTTATATCCAATGTATTTGGCCTTGGAACCAGCTTCCTTTGCGGAATTTTCGTACCTCTATGGTATTTATCAGACAAGGTACTTATATTCTCACAATTTCTTCCAACCTATTGGTATGTGAAGAATATCAACATGATTTCCGGAGCATCTGGTGAAGCTTTCTCCAAAGCCACCTACTGGAACTACATCGGAATCGAAGCTATATTCATCGCAGCGCTCTTTGCAATATTCCTTTTAGCAAATACACAGCGCAAGAAAAAAGCTATCTAGCACAAAAAAGGTTCTACACTCTGCGTCAGCAGTGTATAGAACCTTTTTTATTTAGAGTATAAAATTCTCGCCTGATCTAGGCATTTTGTTTTCGGTATTCAAATCAGTTGCAACCTTCTGAGCTCTGTCACCTACAAAGTACTGATATTGTTCAAGCACCTTATCCTTCTCTAAATCAGACAAGGTCTTCTCAACATCAAGTCCTGACACATCACTGTCTTCTCCCTTAAGCTCGTATGTTGCATCCGGTTTATATGTCTGTGCAAAATCAAAACTACTAAAGGTTTGTTCTACAGGCACTTCCTCCTGTTCGATAACACTCTCCCTCTTTGCAGCCTTCTCCTGTGTAGTAACAGCAAGCTGCTGATTGCGCAGTTCATTAATCTTTATGGAGTTGTAAGAATAAAATCCCGCAGTGGGGCGAATACCTGATATATTCATTCTCTCTCCTTAGCTTGACATACTTATACAAGCATTTTTTTCAATTCACTCATGAATGTATTTACATCCTTGAACTCTCTATATACGGATGCGAATCTAACATAAGCAACCGCATCAAGGTCCTTCAGCTTATCCATAATAAGCTCACCAATAAGTGATGTTGGAACCTCTTTTTCCTCTCTGCTAAAAATCTCCACTTCTATGTCGTCCACAAGCTTAGATATCAAATCCGCTGAAATAGGACGTTTGTGGCATGCAAGAAGGACTCCTGCCTCAATCTTAGTCCGATCATACTGCTCACGATTATTGTCCTTTTTGATAACGATAAGAGGTATTGTCTCCACCTTCTCATATGTTGTAAACCTCTTACCACAATCATCGCAAAGACGACGTCGTCTGATTGAATTATTATCATCTGCTGGTCTAGAATCAATTACTCTGGTATTTTCACTACTACAAAATGGACATTTCATGCCGAACCCTCCGTTACGCCTTCCAGTAAGCTAAACTATAATTAAAAATTATAACTTTCTGTCACATCCGTGTCAACAAATAACACTATATTTTGTGGTTAGGTATCGCCATAAAAAAACTAAATTTTCCGTCTCATAGTCTCTTCATCGATATCCACAAGTATAATATCGGGTCCTATCTTCAAAATCTTAACCCATGGAATGCAATATTCATAGTCTCTGCACAAACATCCCAGATATTTTCCAGGTCCAGGAATTATAATTTCACATATTTTTCCGCAATTAATATCCAATACCATATCTTGTATATGACCAATATAACTGCAGTCATTTACATTAATAACCTCTTTTTCACACAACTCAAGATATCGCATAAAAATCCCCCCGCAATATTTTATGCGAGGGGCTTGATTAAATTTAAAACTATTTATTATTTACGTAACACTTTGCTAAGTGCCTGTGAGACAATACCTGCCACAACACCACAGCTTACTGCCTCAATAACAGCCTGAACACCAACCAACGCAACTACGAATGCAAATGGATTAGTTGTTCCAAAGGCCTCCTTTAAATTAACAACGTACTCACAATTATAGAAGAACAATACAAGTGTAATCATAAAGAGTAATGTGTTCAATACTGGACAGCTAAGCCCTGCCAGGTAATATTTTACAGGATTGTTCTTAAGTCCCTTCTCAAGTCCCTTATAAATGATTCCACACAAAAAACCTTCCAGAATACGTGGCACAATACAAAGGATTGCAACAAATACAGGATTAACACTCATAAATGCACCCATCATTACACTTGGTGCTGTAAGTGCTGTGTAAAAACTTGTAAGTCCAAACACTAAACCACAAATTGTTCCACCCTTAGGTCCTAGAATAATCGCTCCAACTGCCACCGGAATAGTGATAAGTGTTACAGTAAGAAATGGTGTTCTTATGTACCCAATTGGTGTAAGTGCCATAAGGATGATGATTGCTGACAGCAATGCTAACTGTGTCAAAAACCTTACATTTGTTGTCTTGTTACTTTCGTTTGCCATATTTAATTTACCTCCTACTACCGTTTCCTTTTCGGAATACAGCGTAATTATATTTTCATCTGGCATCTGCAAAAATCTTATGAAGAGATAACTTCCAATTGGTCAGTCTCCCTTGTTAAATTTTTAACATCTAACCAAACAAATCGATTATACAGCAGCTTGTTTTCTTTTTCAAGCCAATTATACGTTAAATCTGAAAAGAATCACATCGCCGTCTTTAACGACATACTCTTTTCCTTCCATTCCTACAAGCCCCTTTTCTCTAGCGGCCGCAAGGCTTCCAAGCTCAAGCAAATCCTTGTAGTTTACAACCTCTGCCTTGATAAATCCACGTTCGAAATCTGTATGGATTTTTCCTGCTGCCTGTGGAGCCTTTGTTCCCTTTGTGATTGTCCATGCTCTGCACTCGTCCTCTCCTGCTGTGAGATATGAGATAAGACCAAGTAAACTGTAGCTGGCTGCAACAAGCTTATCAAGACCTGACGATTCCACACCAAGGTCTGCCAAAAATTCTGCTTTCTCCTCATCATCAAGTTCTGCAAGCTCCTGCTCAATCTGTGCACAGATAACAAATACCTCAGCGCCTTCTTCCTTTGCAAGCTCACGAACCTTTGCAACATTTGGATTAGCTGCTCCGTCATCTGCAAGCTCATCCTCTTTTACATTTGCCGCGTAAATTGTTGGCTTAGCTGTAAGAAGATTGTAACCCTTGAACCAAAGCTGCATATCCTCATCCTCTGGGACCTCAAATGTACGAGCCATCTGGTTGTCCTCAAGATGAGCCTTAACTGCCTCAAGAAGCTCCATCTCTTTTGCAAGAGTCTTGTCCATACGAGCCTGTTTCTGAACCTTCTGAATCCTTCTCTCAAGAATCTCAAGGTCAGAGAAAATAAGCTCAAGATTTATTGTCTCAATGTCACGTGCCGGGTCAATTGAACCATCCACGTGTACAATATTGGTATCCTCAAAACAGCGTACTACATGAACAATTGCATCTACCTCTCGAATATTTGCAAGGAACTGGTTTCCAAGTCCCTCTCCCTTGCTGGCTCCCTTTACGAGACCTGCAATATCTACAAATTCGATTGTTGCTGGTGTAACCTTCTTTGTGTGATAGAGTTCTCCAAGCTTCTCAATACGTTCATCTGGTACTGCTACAATTCCTACGTTTGGGTCGATTGTTGCAAATGGGTAGTTTGCAGCAAGGGCACCTGCCTTTGTAAGTGAATTGAATAATGTACTTTTTCCAACGTTTGGAAGACCTACGATTCCTAATTTCATGGTGTATATTTCTCCTTCTAAAAGTATTGAATTTACTTTAATTCTATATCTTTTAAGTTTCTCCTGTGTAAAACTTACCTTCCATTATTTCCTTGAAGCCTTATCACAGCAATGTATAGTGTACCACATCACTGGAAAAATGTACATTTCTTTTGTATTAATATGCTCAATTTAAAAAAAGTTTTTCTAAGACCAAGACCTCTCTGTGTCCGTTTTCTAATACGCATTTAGCAACTAAAATCTAAGAATTATAATTTTCTTTATTATATTGATTCTGATTATTTCTTTTTCTAATAAAATGTAAAGGGAATTTTGTCAGATTCAAATAGACACTTATACTTATTCATGTTAGAATAAACTCGTATAACTTCATAGAAAGAAGCGGATGCGTTTCTGATATTAGTTGCCCTCTAGTCTTTAGAAAGAGGGTGATGCCCATGAGTACAATGGAAGTTCTTACTTTGTTGCTAGTCATATTTGCGGCACTATCTTACATAGATAAACGAAATAAAAAGAAATAGCATCCCACTCGCCCAAGCAGATGCTATTTCTTAGTTAATATCATATTACTGAGGGCAATCGGATAACGCATCCGATAACCTTTCTAAGATGATTATACATTGAGAGACTTGATTTTTCAAGTCTCTCTTTTATTTATTACTAGCTTTTATTCTACCCCCAAAAGCCACTCCACAATATCGTATACCTCAATTCCTTCATAGGTATACTTTGGATGTTTTGTTCTGGCAATAATCATCTTTGGAAAAGCATCTTTTATCTGTAACAATGGTGAATACTCCCTCTCAAATGTCTCCTGAGCTGAAATATTATCGCTTACCTGAATATAAATCTTTTCACTACCACGCTGAGCAACAAAATCTATTTCTTTTTGATATAGTTTTCCCACATAAACCTCGTAGCCTCTACGCAAAAGTTCCACACATACTATATTTTCATATACTCGTCCATAGTCCATATTTCGACTACCTAATATAGCATAACGCATTCCTGTATCACACATATAAAACTTATCTGAAGTCTCCAAATACTTCTTACCTCTTATGTCATATCTCTTAATATCGTAGAATACAAAGGCTGTGCATAGGTACTTTATATACTTTCCTATAGTTACATGATTGGTTGGTACATCATTTGCTTTTAGAATGTCGCTCACCTTGTTCGGTGATGTCAGATTACTAATATTATCCATCAAGAATTCACTTAATTGACTAAGCACCCGTGTGTCTGGTAAATTATATTTTTGCACCAGGTCTCTGTTCACAATTGTCTCATATACTTCTTTGATATATGTTGTTCGATCCAAATCCGTATTATATGCGTATGATCCTGCCAAACCGCCTCTCATGAAATATTCATCAAACAGTTTGTCTTTATCCTGTTCTTCACTATAATACTCGCAATATTCCTTAAAACTAAATGGAAACATGTGGATTTCAATATATCTTCCTGTAAACAAAGTTGCTAAATCAGCACTTAGCAAAAAGGCATTTGATCCAGTTACATATATATCATACTTATTTTTTGAATACAGACTATTGATTGCCAGTTCAAACTTCGGACAAAGCTGTACTTCATCAACAAACAGATAATTTTTCTTATCCTTATCATATCTATCTTCCACATACTTGTGCAAAGCATGGTATTCTTTTATTTCTTCAAAATCTAAATCCATATAGTCTATAAAAATAATATTGGCATCTTCAAAATTATTTTTTAAATAATCAATATATACCTGCATAAGATTTGATTTTCCAGAACGTCTAATGCCAGTAATGATTTTTATATCTGGAGTATCTTTTAATGCCTTAATTCTTTCTAAATACTTTTCTCGGATAATTGTCTTCATCGGCTCACACTTTCGAAACTTTAATTTTTTTACATTTTTGAAACCAGTTTTATTATATCACCATAATAAAATTATATACAACATATTACCTTCGAAACTTTAAATTTTTTATATTTTCGAAACCGGAAAAATATTTATGAAAATATTATACAAAAAAATAGGGTTCAATCCTAATAGATGGTGTAGATGTAACAGGACTTCCAGAATTCAAGAGGCGCGGTCTAAGCTGGGGAATTACAAAGAAAGAGAAAGAATACTTTCATGAATTATTAAAAGAACTTGACCTCGGACTGGAGGATCGTATGACCTCAAAGGTTAGTCTTCTTTCCGATGGACAACGCCAGACTGTAACTCTTCTTATGGTATCTCTTTCTAGTCGAAGCCTTAGCTTACTGGTAACTCATAAAACAATATAGTATTTGCTTTCACATATCCATGATCTTTAAATTTCTTATCTTCTTCCGGCTTGTACCATGCATTGATTACTTTTCCAATAATGGCAATCTCTGGCAATTTAACGATTCTAATATCCACCTTTAATCTCCTATTATTTAGCTTTTTGTATTATTACCGCAATCATCTCCATAAGTTTATTAACCTTTATTGGCTTAGCTATATGTCCATCCATGCCTGCAGATAGAGCATCCCTCTTATCCTCCTCAAAGGCATTTGCCGTCATGGCAATAATCGGAATATTTCTTCTAGCAGGATCATCCATTGTTCTGATAATCTTTGTAGCCTTGTAACCATCCATATTTGGCATCTGAATGTCCATAAGAATCAAATCATAGTAATTGCTATCTGCTTTTTGAAGCATATCTATACAGATAATTCCATCAGCGGCTCTCTCTATCACAAAGCCTACATCCTTAAGTATCTCAGTCGCTATCTCTGCATTTAGATCATTATCCTCTGCAAGAAGAATCCTCTTGCCTTTAAAAATCCCAGTATCTACCACAACTATGTCATCCCTCTGGATATCCTCAACTCCTGCAATTCTATGGGGAATTCTTACCACAAATGTAGTTCCTTTTCCCAATTCACTCTCTACAGTTATTGTTCCGCCCATCAGCTCAACCAACTTCTTAACTATCGGCATACCAAGTCCAGTTCCCTGAATCTTGTTTTCTGTGGCATTTTGTTCTCTGGAAAACTCCTCAAACAATTTTGGCAAATACTCCTTCGACATGCCTATTCCATTGTCCGTAACAACTGTTTCCATCACAATATACCCCTTTTTTTCACAAGGTAATTCCCGTCTGGCAAAAACAATTCTCCCTCCTTCAGGAGTATATTTATAAGCATTTGAAACTAAGTTTAAGAGTATTTCCTTTATCTTAACCTTGTCTGCAAATATATACTTTGTGTGAACATCCAATGTATGTATAAATTCAATGTTCTTATTCTTCATAAGCTCTGAATATACTGCAACTACTTCCTCTGCAATTTTCCCTGTTTCAAATGGCGCTTCGTCAAGGACAACCTTACCACTTTCAATACGAGCCATCTCTAACACATTATTTATAAGTGAAAGTAGAAAGTCGCTGGAAGAACGTATCTTTCCCAAGTAATTCAAACACATTTCCCAGTCATTGCTATGCTTAAGAATAAGCTCTGTATATCCAACAATTGCGTTCATTGGAGTTCTGATATCATGTGACATATTAAACAAAAACGTTGACTTTGCTCTATTTGCTGATTCTAGTACTGCCTGTTGCTCCTTTTCCACACGAATAATATCGTCAATGCAACGAATACCAAAAACTATAAAATTAGATCCTTTTTTTCCCAGATAACTAAATTTTAACTGATAATTTTTTGATTCTTCGCTGTTTGCCAAGCGATATCTAATAGAAAACTCATCTTCATTTTCAAGTTTCTTAATAACATTTTCAATTTTTACAGCATCTAAAATCTCTGCCCTATCATCTGGATGTACATATTTTTCCACATACCATAACCAGGTTTCCTCATAATTGCGCACCCCTTGTTTCTCGTCCGCCAGCATAATTCCCCCAACCTTTATGGTTGTTGAGGTTCTGCATTTTATATCAATTATAAATACATCTGCTGTTTCTTTACTGATAGTCTCAACAAGCTGATACTGTTTCTGAATCTTATCGTGCTCTTTTTCCAGTAAATTGTTGAGAGATGTAATTTCCTCAAGCTGTATTTCCTGCTCTGCCGCCACATCCTCCATTCTCTTTCTGGCCTCAGTTTCATTGCATTTTGACAGATATCCCATCATCCTAATATGAGCAGAATACATATTTAGCACAAAACTGATTACAAAAAATGACACCACATTTGCAATATCAGTCCATGCAATATCACTAAGCTTTATATTAAGCACCAATATTACAAATAGTACACAAGCTCCTGCCATCTCTCCCATCAAAATAGCTGGTTTTTCGTTAAATATCATTGGCACAGCTACAATTAGCACTATAAATGTTACAGCAAAATTATTTGGATTACATATAGTACCATTCAGTATTCCCATCATATATGTCACTACATTAAACCAAAAACATAAATGAGAAATAGCATTTACATTATTTTTTCCTATTCTAAAATCTATCACTGAAATAAATAACGAAATTACACCTGTAGCCAGATATATGTAACGGCAGTTCTGGAATGAATCATTAACATAACTTAATATGAAAAATCCAAATGTCATTATAGATAATAGCAATGAAAACACAAACAATGCTATCCAGTTTTGTTCCAAATATGAAGCACTGATTTTACCATATTCTTCTTTTTCTAATCCAGCATATAGCAGCATATTTTTTAAACCATATTTAGATTTTTTCATATTATGTCCCCCTGTATGCCAAAGATTATTCTGTGTTGTTTGTGAAATTTCCCTAATTTAATGCATTTCTATATACAATTCTAGCACCTATCCACTATTTTGTGAACTTGTTTATGTTTTCCATTACTTATTCCCTGACCAAATTTTTTTCCATCTGCATAATTGTCTGAATGGTTACCTTAAGCTGCTCCTCTGAAATATCTTCAAACATTTTTTTCATTATGATATTGCCACCTTCATCATTTTTCTGGCAAAATTCCCTGCAATAATCTGTAATCTCTATTCTCTGTTTCCTCTTGTCTTTTTCATCAACAACCATATTCACAAAACCTTTTTTCTCCAGTTTGAGAAGAATCTGCTTCACATTTTGGTGTGAGCATCCCATCACTTCTGCCAATTCATTCAATGTAGGTGATTTCTTGCATAAGCTGATACATATAATCGCAAAAAACTGTTTCCAGCTTATCTCCCTCATTGATTTATCTGCAATTGCCTGAAATCTATTGTCAAAGGCACTAAGGAGTCCTATTAAAAAATACGACAAATCAATTCCTGTAAAATCAACATTTTCATTCTCTACAACTTCACTTATTTGCATTATAATTTCCACCCTGTTTATGTAATATATTACATTTCAAAAAGTAATGCATTATTACTTATTTGTCAAGGAATATGTGCTT